>JAJRCO010000059.1 GCA_028678905.1 Methanomicrobiales archaeon | reverse complement strand
GATATTCTTCTGAAGACATCAAGAGACTCAGGCCCTTACCCGGACTCCAGAGCGATGCGGCGGCCATTGAGAACATGCTTCTTGCCATCCATGCGCTTGGCTACGGCTCGTGCTGGATGACGGGACCGCTCGTGGCACAGGAGACATTTGAGAAGCTTCTCGGCTTCGGCAAGGAGAAGTCGATCGCAGCGCTCCTGCCCGTTGGCGTGCCTGACGAGAACCCTCCGGCGAGGCCGAGGAAGCCGCTGGAAGAGATCACGCGCGTGATAGGGTAGCTTATTTGTCATTTCCAATTCCCCCATTCGCAATCTCCGATCCGCAACGGCAAAACCCCTTGCCATTTATCCATTCTTATCATCTGCTCCGTAAAACCCCCGTGGGGGACCTTACGGACATCAGAGATGGCAAAAACTGGGGAGACAGCGGGAACCAGCAGCTCAACAAATGGCCGTTCGAGCGGATCATCAAGATGCTCACGTACAAGGCCAGGCTCAAAGGCATCCGTGTTGTAAAAGAACCCGAGGAGTTCACGAGCCAGACATGCTGCATATGCGGCACACAGTGTAAATCCAATCGTGTTCATCGTGGCCTCTATATATGTAACCAATGCGGTGCCGTGATAACGCTGACGTGAACGGCGCAATCAATATCCTTAAAAGGTATCTCCCGGGCAAATAAGTGTCTCCTGGAGTAGTGGCTGCTTGGCACAGCCCGCGGTCAACCGGTTTGCCTGGAGAAAAACCAGGCCAAGAGTGTCAGCCCATAAACCGGGGACGTGGCAAACCTCTCTGCCGCATCCGCAAACAGAATCAGCAGTGGCCCTTGGTACTTTCAGGGACTGATTCGGGAATCCTCGGCCTTCAGTCCGGGGAGGATGTCAACGGGCTACTTTCTGGAAAATGCAGAGGAGTGGTGAGACGTGGTCTGGAACGCCGGATTCCGCAAGATGGTTGGCCAGCTTCAGCTGAAGGACGCGGAGCGGTTCAAGCGGGAGCATCTGCAGGAAGTGGCCGTACTCACGACCAAAGACAGGATCTGGCTCGATGTGGGCGTGCTGTTCACTATCTGCACAAAACTGTGGAGACCTCAGTTACTCAAGAATCAAATTCTTCTCATAATTGGGAGAAATTTTCACCGCGATGTCATACAGAGCGCGAAGAAGCAATAGGGTTGCATCTTCAAAGCATTAAAACCTTGCGACCTTTGCGCCTTGGCGGTTCAAAGACTTCATCGTGAGCACAGAACCAGCGATCCTGAGGATACGTCATTAGTACCTGTATCCCCCACGCTCCCTCTCCTCGGAAGGCCGGTCGCGCTCATGCTCGCGCTCACGCTTTTCCATCTTTGAAGGCCAGTGATCCCTCGGCAGCACATGCCACGGCCCCCTCTGCTCTCGGCTCCAGTACCAGGAGTTTTCCCAGTTGTAGTAATAAAAGCCTCCGTAGAAGTAGAGGCGCCTGTCCGGCACGATGACCACGGGCGGGAGGGGCCTGACCACGACCTCTGGAGGGGGCGTAACGACAACCGGCGGCCCGATCACGATCGCCGGGTACAAGGGCTCGATGTACGTGCCCGATGGGGTAACGTAGGCCGCGCATCCCGCTGCCAGAAGGACCATGATAGTTAAAAGAAGCTTTTTCATATAGCATCTCCTCTCTCTATAGTATATCACCGAGCATCCGGGGGCAGAAAGATGAAAAGTACTTTATGCCCTTCCTGCTCGCCCATCTCTTACAACCAAAGTATATTCACGCGATTTATGGTTCCACCGATGACCCGCATGGTAGCCTCACTTTGTCCATCCGAGTTATAATAATATTGGTTATCTGCAAATCGAATTTTTGTTAAAGTGGCAAAAAAATTTGCCGAGAAGATACCAGGAGTGCGAAGAAGATCTTGGATTTACGTGACTGAGGTATTATTTCCCGGGAACTTCTCTACGTCCTCTGCGGTTAAAAAAGGTTATAATAGTATCAGAAAGCAAGGAGGTAACGTATGAAAAAAATCGGCACTGCATCGCTTGTTCTATTGGTGACTGTATCTTTGGTTGTTCTGCCCGCTTGCAGCACCGTTAATCCCTACACGGGGGAGAAGCAGACGTCAAAGGCCACCGAGGGCTCGGCCATCGGCGGCATTGCCGGCGCCATTCTGGGCGCGGCTACGGCCAGCAGGGGGGACCGCACGAAAATGGCGCTGATCGGTGCCGGTG
>JAJRCO010000191.1 GCA_028678905.1 Methanomicrobiales archaeon | reverse complement strand
CAATGCCTGATCCCGGCGAACTGAGCGGCAAATTCCTGATCGGGATGAAGCTAACCCCGGCGCAACTCGACATGCTTCGGGACCGCATTCTTGTATTCTCCGTGGGGGAGGCGCAAATTGTCGACTCCACCATAACCCCCGATGTCTTCATTGAGGCGGTGTTTAACCCGCCCATTCCGCCGACGCCGCCCTCCGCCTCGGTTAACTTCGGGGTGAACACGCTGAGCGGGTTTGGGGGCGCGCCCTCGGGACAAACCCCTGGAAGTGCGGTGACGGGTACGGGGGCCGAAGATTGGCGGATTGATGCCGCCGGTGATTTAGTCCCCTCCGGTACCTATGGGGCGGCCAAGACATTCTCCGTCGCCGCTGGCGGTACATACTCCCTCACCTACGCCGACGCTTCCACAGTCACTGTCCATATGCAGGCGGCGAAAGCCCACATTACCGCGACGGCCACCGACACAGGCTCCGTCAACCAACTCCTAACCACCCTCCTCACCAACCGGGGCGGCACCATTGTCGGGCGGGATTGTTACATCAACCCCCACTCCGCCCTTTGGAGGGTGAAGGTTCCCGCCACCGGCTTGTCGGCTGTTACGATCACTTCCGAAAATCCCGCTACGGGGAATGATGGGAATGATAATCCCAATCGGGGCGGCGGCTTCAACCTGGGGGCCATCACCTTCGATTGTGGTCTGTTCCCCGAGGCTTCCGGCCCGGTGCCCGTCACCTTCGACTCCGTAACCTTCATCTGCCAAGACGACGCCCCCCATGCCAACTTCCTCGGCTACACCTCCGGCGCGGGCTACGGCATAAGCGCGACTAAGTGCCTCTTCCAAAACGCCGACAATGTGTCCTTCGCCAATGTCAATGTTGGATTTGACAACCGGGGTGGCTCCTCCACTTTCAACTACTTCAAACGCCTGAAGCGCGGCCACACCGGCGGAATGCTCTCGGGCGTGGCGCAGACGGTCATTACCGACAATATCTTCGAGGCGATGACTTCGGACGCCAACACCATCTCCGGGCAAAACTTCTCCATCCTCCGTAATCACGCCTTCAACTTCCTCTTCGCCACAGGCGGCCACCCCGACTCCTGCCAACACCTCGGCACGACTACGAGGGATTTGACCAACTTCGGGGAGGTGGCGTACAATACGTGGGTCCGCAATGTAGGCACGCCGGGAACGGGCGACGCCCAAGGGGACTTCTTCGACGACACCATTTCCCCCTTCTACATCCACGGAGCCCACGTTCACCATGAGATCATGTTCCTCACCGCCGCGAACTGCATCGTCACCACGCGATTTGACGGCGTGACGGTGAACAACTGCACCATCCTCTCCCAACTTAATTCAGACTCCCCCTCCACCGCGTCGGCGGGCATTAATATCGCGGGGGCGATTAACTCCTCCGTCACTGACTGCGTGTCCAACGGATTGTCGGTTGGCTCCAACACCTCCACCCGAAACACCACCCTCGCCCGGAGCCTTGCCGCGTATCAACTCGCGTTGCCGAATTACGTGCCCGGCTCCAATCCCGGTTACGTCAATCGCGCGGCTGTTCTAGCCGCCGCCACCCCCGCTGATCTCGCGGTCGCCTCCGGTGGCCTAAAGAACCCCGACAATACTTGGAGGGGCGCACTCAAACACGATGGGACTTATACCGATGTCTGATCCATCTCAACTCTCCTCGACTATTGCTGAGCTTTTGGCTAAGACGGCGGGGCTTGACGCTGCTGGCGAAGGGTTTGATGGCACCGTGGGGGCGACTACTCCCTCGACTGGTGCATTCACTTACGCCTCACAATCGGTCGGCGCGGCCCTCACCGCCGTTGGCACCAACCGCGCCTCAGCCCTTCAACTGTCCCACGCCATCAATCAAGTGACGGGCGGCGACACGGGCACGGGGGTGATCCTGCCTGATCTCTCCTCCACCCCTGGGGCCGATGTCCTCATCTTCAACGACAACTCCTCCGCCATCAAAGTCTACGCCACGGGGTCTCAGACCATTGATGGAACGGCGGGCTCCTCGGGCGTCACCCTCACCAATGCCAAGCGTTGCGTCTACATCCCCATCTCCGACACTGAATGGCTTAGCGCCCAACTCGGTGTGCCCTCCGCTTAAGGAATCCCTCCATGACCGACCTAGAAGCTCAAGATCACGTCAATGGCATTTATCGAGCGTTGAAGGTGGCGGAAGCCCGCTATCCGGGCTCGACCTCCATTGCCGTTCTCCATGCACTACTGGCGGATGCAATGGAGGCATTCATCGCGGAGCGGCCGAATGTGAAGCGCCCCTCCACTGATGACGGCACCGACAAGCCGCCGTCCCAGCCGTAAGATGGGGACGCTCTATGGCCTTGGAGTTGGGTTTGGGCTAGTCCTGGCGCTAATCTCCTCCTCGCGCGCCCACGTCTTCCTCTCCTTGATCCTTGGGGCGGCGTGGGTTTCCTCCTCCATCACGCTGCACTTCCTGGGCTTTGAGGCCGCGCCGAGGGTGTTCGCCCCCCTCCATGCCCTGTTGGCGCTAGCCATCGCCGATATAGGTTTCCGCTACCGCTCAACCCCCGCACTCTGCGTCTTCCTTCTCTACTTCCTAATGGAGGCCGTGGACACCTTCAGCCTCATCACCCACCGCCAAGACACCTACACCTACTACCTCACCGTCAACCTCCTTTTCCTTCTCCAACTCCTCATTAACGGAGGGGCCAGTGTCTGGAATGCGGTATATAATTGGCATTCTTGGCGCGGTAAACTCTCTCGTCATTATAATCTTGACAGCTAAAAGGTGGATTAATGCCAGCCTCCGTCGCCGCCGCCAGAAGTAGGACGCGATTGAATGTCGCAACTTCCATCAGCGATTTCATCCAGTCTCAATGGTTCCGTATCAGCGGATGTCCTACCGTACTCAGTGGCCGCTCTGACTGGTCTGCTTGGATTCTTCGGCGCACGATATACCGCTGTTGCACGGCTGCAAAAGACCCTCTTAGATGCTTCGCAACAGTGGGTGGCCAACCTACAAACCCAACATGCGAAAGATTCTGCCCTCATCTTAGGGCTGCAAGACGAAGTGCTGAGATTGAAAGGCGAACTCGCCAACCGGACGCAAACTCTCCAGTCCCTTCAACGTAACTATGACCGCCTACGGACGCGACTTGACGGAGAACCGTAATGCCTTGGACTCCCGCAGATGCAATGGGCCACACCAAGAAGGCCAACACGGCGAGTAAGAAGCGTCAGTGGAGGGATGTGGCTAATGCTATACTGAAGAAGACGGGGGATGAGGGGCGGGCGGTGCGAGAGGCGAACGCGGCGGTGGAGAGGAACAAGGGGTGAGCGCCAACGGCTGGACACGCGGCCCCGGCCCCACGCCCGCTGAGTTGCGGCAACACCTCGGCTGGGTGCCGCCTCGGCAGGCGGTGGGCGCGAGTGGGCTTACGGTAAGCGACGGCCCCAACCCTACCATCACCCTAGACGACACCGCCGTCACCCCCGGCACTTACGGCGACGCGACTCACGTAGCCCAAGTCACCTTTGACCAACAAGGGCGGGCGACGAACGCCACCGACATCCTAATCCCCTCCTCCATCAAATTCGCCCAAACCCAAACCGTCACCGTCGCCAACACAGTGACGGAAACTACCGTGTGCGGAACGGGAGTTGGCACCCTCATCCTCCCCGCCAACTTCCTCCAATCCGGCACCTCGATTAAACTCTCCCTCCTGGGCTATCACTCAGCGGTGAGCAATCCCACCCTCCGTTGGCGGGTCAAGTTGGGCGGCACCATAATCCTCGACACGGGGGCCGTGGCAACTCGTAACTCCACAAATGAAACCATTGAAATCCGGGGCTTCATCACCTGTCGGACGACCGGAGTATCGGGGACCATTAATGCCCAAGGCTTCTACACCGAGAGTGGGGCCGGGGCCGATGTTTATGGAATGGTGAACACCGCCGACATCACCGTTGACACTACAGGAACGCTCGCCTTCGACATTACTGCGGAGTGGGGGACGGCCTCCCCCTCCAACACCTTGTCCGCCTCGATCATCATGATCGACGCCAACACCCCAAATTGAGGAGACTGAAATGAGTGATAAGTTGAATCCGGTAGCGGAAGTCGGCGCTACGCTTTCCCGCGCGGGGGGCTTGATTGAAAGTGCCCTTGCCGAAGGGACTTATGTGTTTGAGTGCTTCGACGCCGAGGGGAACCTTAAGTGGCGGGAGGAGGTTAAGAACACCGTCATGACGGTGGGGAAAAATCTTGCCCTGGACACTTTCCTGGCGGGCTCTGCCTACACCGTGACCGGCCCCTTTATGGGGCTGATCTCGTCCACCTCCTTCAGCGCCATTTCAGCCGCAGATACTCAATCCAGCCACGCAGGATGGCTGGAGGCGGGGAGCGCCAATGCCCCCCACTACTCCGGCACGCGGAAGACGGCGGCTTGGAACGCGGCCTCCGCAGGGTCCAAAGCCCTTTCGGCCTCCCTGGCATTCTCCATCACCACTTCCGGCACCATCAAGGGTGCGTTCATGACCTACGGCACGGGGGCCGTGAACACTATTGATGATACCAACGGAACCCTCCTGAGCGCCGGATTGTTCACGGGCGGCGACCGCTCGGTGGTGAATGGCGACACGGTGAACGTCTCCTACTCCTTGGCGATGTAGTCATGAGTTCCCTAACCGCTTTCTACAATCGGGCAAAAATGTCCACGGCCACCCCGGGCACGGGGACGATAACGCTTGGTTCTGCCGTTTCGGGGTATCAATCCTTCGCCGCCGCCGGAGTGGCGAACTCCGATTTTCTCTCCTATCTCATCATAGATGGCTCGGCGTGGGAAGTCGGCACGGGGACATATACCACTTCT
>JAJRCO010000179.1 GCA_028678905.1 Methanomicrobiales archaeon | reverse complement strand
CGATTTCAGGGCTATCTTTAGCAGCGCCACACGTTGCAGTCGTTACTCTCAGTGGTAATTCGATTAATCTGAATGTGGATAGCGGGCAACATGTTTTGAATGTTACGGCAGCCGAATATGCGACTAATACCCATTTTGGGATAGGAGCATACGGTGCTGCCGGTGGAACCGTTGCCAGATTTGATGATTTTAGCGTTGAATCATTAACATGATTGTCCGGCTTTTAGAAACCGAACTCGAACGCGAAGCGATGTTTTCGATGGCGCGTTAAGATGAAAGCCATTCTTACACGACAATGGAATAAAGCCTTTTCGCTTTTGCGCTATGAACCCATCATGGAAACGGTTGCTGGTACGGATCACAAAGACGTGTATGTGTGCCCTGGTGATCCTGTTGGTTATCGCAATATGTGTGAAGCTAGTGTTACAGCATTTTTGGGGGCCGTTCATCCTGAGCTTGCCGGGGTCGGAGATTCGATAGAAGTCGAAGCGTTTATGATACCATTGGCAAATATGACGCGGGAGTTGAGGACGTTAATTAGAGAGGCGCAGCAAAAAAAGGAGAATATCAATGATCGATGTAAACTTACCGGTAGTGACTAAAGACATGGACGGAAGCCCGATTGTCACTTTGACCGCGACCAAGGACGGAAGCCCTTTCATTACGAACGTGACCATCTATCACGGCATGTCGGATGAGCATCTTGTGGATTTGGGCAAAGTAGTGGACGCCTTTTTCGCAACGCATCAACACACTGGACTCACCGATGGGCAATTCAATGCTTGGGAAGATAAAGCCTATCACGCAATAGCGGTCTTTCGTGCCGATCGACATGCCAAAAAGCAAAGCAAGAAATAGAGGTACTTATGACTCCACAAGAAGAAATTGCACTTAATGGCGCAATCGCCGATGCTCTTTTCGGTTGGGACCACAAAGAGACCGGGGTGTGGGCGGACCCGACCGGCGACGAATATAAACTGCCGCCGAACTACACGGACAATTCTGGTCTAGTGATTGGATTATCCTACAAGCTTCGTAGGCGCGGCTTTACGATTCAACTCAATTGGGCCGCCGATGCCATCGCCGTTTATACGTTGACCAAGGACGGTGCCACGTACACCGGCAGCGCGGAGCGGCCAAGCGAAGCGATTTGCGTTGCGATCAAGGCGATCATCGATGCGAATGTGCTGAAGTGAAACATAGAATTTGGTATCGACCGTGGCGCTTCGAATATTCTTGCATCCTCTGCAAAAGGCGTTGGTCTGATTCTGAGGCAGATGTACGGGTAATGCCAGTAACAATCGGAGCAGCAGCACTCGACGCTTTTCCCAAAGAACCATTGGGTATTATGGGCGCTCAGGATCATTTGTGTTTTAACTGCGTCAAAATCCTGATGCTGGAAAAATTCGGT
>JAJRCO010000288.1 GCA_028678905.1 Methanomicrobiales archaeon | reverse complement strand
TTCAGCTCCTCTGCCGCCTCGCTCGACTTGTGGAGGTACTCGACGAGACCCTTCACGGCACCGAGCGCGAGGCCGAGGACGTTCCCGGTGGCGAAGCCGGCGACCATCCCGGCCAGCGCACCGCCAAGACCACCCGCCTCGACGCCGAGCACCGCGAACTCGCGAGCTAGGAAGCCGGAGAAGCGGGCCTCCTGGACGGCGTGCTTGCGCCATTCGAGGAGCTTCCCCTGCATGCCCTCGACGCCGGTCCCGGCAATGGCTGTCGCCTGCGGGACCTGGCCGAGGGACACGGCCATGGCCTTCGCGCCGTCGCGCACCGCCGCAGAGGCCGCGGCGAGTTGCTGAGTCAAGGCCTCATAGCGGGCCTCGATCTCGACCGATACCATCGGCTTTTCAGGCACGGCCGATCACCCTTGACATGAAAGCGTCCAGCGCGGCGACGTCGACCCCGGCGAGAGGACTCGGGCCGTCGGGGCTGTCATCCAGGATCTCGCGCGGCGGCAGGCTGAAGTAGGGCCGGAGGTAGACGTCTTCGAACCGCTGGAGGGCGACGTGCGCCGGCGGAGTCACCCGCCAGGCCTCATTCAGGTCCTCCAGTTCGTCGAGCCCCATGACCCCTGCCGCTCCCGGCGTGATCCCCAGCGACGTTGCCACATCCCCGCGGACCCGCCGCCAGTTCACGGGGTCAGGGGTTCCCCCGGGGGAAGCTCCTTCACGCCGGAGAAGCGCAGGACCTCGCCGGCGAGCCAGGTGAGCTGCTCCTCGTCGAGATCCCGGAGGTGCGCCGCGGCCTCGTCCCCTGCCCTCTCGAGGGCGCAGGAGACGAGCGACACATTGAGATGCCGGAACTTCCGCTGTTCGTCCTTCAGCTTCCAGAGCAGGTCGTCGGCGAGGTCCGCGGGCTGCGTCCCGTTCATCGCGGTCCGGATCTCCGTGACCGCCTTCTGGTGGTCACGGAGGCCGTCCTCGTAGGCCTCGGCCGCATCGATCGTCGGCTTGGCGAAGCGGTAGGTCTTCCCCTCGAGCTGGACCTCGCGCGTCTTCACGGCCCTCCTCCTAGTCCATCTCGTAGGCGTACTGGACCGTCCCGGTGGAGTCCGCCATCGCGTGGTAGTTCACCGAGGCCTTCATCCACTCCTCGCTCCCGAAGTCGAGCGAGAGACCCTCGAAGACCACCGCCGGCAGCTTGAGGCCCCTCTTCCGGGTCCCGAACTGGGTGAAGAAGGCGAGCTCGAAGACCGGCACCGTGCCCATCTGGTCGTTCGTCAGCGTCACCGTCTCCCCCACCCCGGCCTCGGTGTAGGAGTAGTAGAACTTGCAGAGCGGGTTCGAGTCGGCGGCGTTGAAGGTGTAGACCCCGGTCGTCTCGTTGACCGCGTAGATCCCGGCGCCGCTCGCCGTGGAGCCCCGGACCATCCACAGGCCGGTGACGGTGTTGAAGACCCCGAGGTCCTCGTACATGTTCGCGCCGTGGGCCACGGTGAAGGTGTTCGTCGCCACCTGGCCGTTCTCGCCGTTCACCCCGGTCTTGATGCCGGTCGTGACGGCGGCACCGGACAGGATCGCCGCGAAGGTCCGGGAGCCGACCCGGTGGAAGTCGATCGAGCCCTCGATGGTGGAGGCACCCGCGGCGGCCTCCTCGGGGAACTTGAGCGACCCGTACAGCATGTCGATCTTCTGGTTCATCTTGGCCGACATCTTCTTGATGAGCCCGAAGACGACCGGCGTGGGGTTGGAGCCCGAGGGCCGCGCGGAGACGAACCCGATTCCGTAGCCTGCTGTCGGCATGTGCTACTCCTTCCGCCCGGCGAGCCGGGACCTGGATGTGTGCGGCGTCATGCCGGCACCTGTGCGATTGCGATGATGTCGATCGGGATGGTGGCGTCGTACTGGCCGCCCGCCTCGGCGCCGCCCGCCTCGCTGACGGTCTCGGCGATGAAGCATCGGATGCAGAGGCCGCCGAGGTCCTCGACGGAGCCCTCCGGTTGCTCCAGTGCCAGCTCGATGCCCTTCAGGATGTCGTTGAGCGTGTCGTCGGAGGGTCCTTCCCCGGGATCTACCTTGGCGTAGATGCGGACGTAGACCCGGAAGGTCCACTCGATGGGCAGCCCTGGCGTCTCTACCCTCGGCGTCTGCTCGTCGCCGGTGATGACGATGGCGGGCTGCGCCGGCACCTGGGTGAAATCCTGCTCGCGCCGGGTCACATGCTTGACGCCGGGAACGGTCGCGAGCAGGATTTCACCCAGGTGCCGGCGCAGCCCGCCATCGTCATCACCGGCGACGAGCAGACGCCGAGGGTAGAGACGCCAGGGCTGCCCATCGAGTGGAC
>JAJRCO010000163.1 GCA_028678905.1 Methanomicrobiales archaeon | reverse complement strand
CAATAATATTTTAACCATCGCCCCGGTTATTTAATAAATCTTTTCCGGCTATGGCATCATTAGAAGAAGAAGCCCTGCGCCTTATCCAATGCACACCAGGAGGAGTGCTCCAGAGCGAGCTCTGGAAGCAGCTGAACATCGACAGCAGAAAATGCTCACGCATCGTGAAAAAACTCCTGGATCTCAATCTGATCGAGCGGGTGGAACACCGCAGCGACGGTATCAAGACCTTCATGTTGCGGGGAAAGAAAAAAACCATTGATGCGTGTCTCCTTATGGCCGAACAGGAGCTGGTTCCCTGTATTGCCTGTGACCGGGAGTGCATCGTGGAAGAGTGCAACCTCATCGTCGATTGGATTTATCAGCTGGCGATCGAAGAAGCAAAGAAATAGCCCCGCGGCACAATAGATTCATTTCATAGCTTTTCATTACCTTTTTTCTCCTATCCACTGGGAGTGTACTGCTCTCCCCATCGCTCCTCCGGGGTTTCGCCGGTGATCGCCACCATCCTGCTGGTGGCGCTGACCCTGCTTCTTGCCCTCCTGGTTCTGCTGCTCTTCTCCCTTCCCAGCTGGGGGGTGGGGGAACCTCCGGCAATAATTGTCATCCGGAACATTGACCATCGCAGCGATCTCAGACCGTACACCCTGAATTACGATAGCCGGGTGGTCCTGGTGAATACCGGTACCGCATCCTATGAAAATAAGCTATTGAGGGCTACGTTCTACCGGAACCGGGTCGTCCTGACCGCAGTCATCTCAACATTCGATGGCCATGAATTCATATCCAGCCGCCACTTTGGGGTGCAGTGGATGGGAGGTTCGGGATGTTCGGGGGGCACCTGGACTCCCGGAGAATCCACGGTGATCGATTTCACCGATGGAACTTTCCGTCCTGGGGATTTGGTGCAGGTGGATATCATCGATGCCATCTCTAACCGCACCATCTCACGTCATCGATATACCGCGTAAAAGGGTGGGGGTTGATTACATATGGTTCCCGAGCACCGAAAGCACGTTTCTCAACCGGTAGGACTTCATGATGTCCCCCAGCTCCTCCAGTGCATAGTCCCGGACTTCCGCATCGCCGCGTGAATGGGCGGAAACAGCGATATCTACAAGCTGGAGAAGAATTATAAAACTCCGATTCGTATCCTGCGGGCTGGCTATTGACACGTCAAATCTCCATTGAGTACTTTGTGTGATGAATCTTAATAGTAATGACAGGCGACTGGTCGTGGTGACTAATCTCTATCTTTTCGGTAAATTTTACCAGCGGGGCGAATTTTTCTGCTATTTTTCCCTGGGGGGGATCGTCTCCCCCAGTGAGTGCCTGGCTGACCCCTCAACCTGTTCGAGTGCATGTCTGGCGGCGCTGCGTACATCACGATTTACGTCCTTTAGCGCTTTCTGCAGGGGTTCGATTGCTCGGGGGTCGTGAAGAAGACCCAACGCTTCCGCGGCGTTGATACGCACCACGTAATTAACATCGTTAAGAGCCTCCGCCAGCGCCGTGACACTTTCTGGGATCAGCACCCTTCGGAGTACCCTGCTTGCTTCTGCCCGGGTATAATCATCCAGATCCCGCATCGCCTCATAAAAAGGAGCAGGATGTTTTTCCGCCAGCCGGCCGAGGGTCTCCCGAATCCGGGAAAAGTAATCCCCCTCAAAAGTACCTTCACGTTCGCTGCGCTTTTTCATGAATAGAAAAAGAGGACGAATGGCCCGTTCATCCCCGATCTTTCCCAGAGATTCCACTGCACGCGCTTGCGCCATCTCTGAAAACGGGACCGTATCAACTCTTCCAAACAACACCTTCAATAGAATCCCCGTAGCCCGGGGATCCTGCAGCTTTCCCAGAGCGATGATAATCCGGGCCTGGGGGATCCCGGCATTCTCGGGTTTCTGCATTGCCTGTATTAGTGGTTCCACCGCCCGCACATCACCCTCCTCTCCCAGCGCATCGATCGCATCGATGCGGATCTTGGGATCCCTATCTCCCATTGCACGCAGGTGTTTCTGGACCCGGAATCCTTCCCATAACCCCATGTTTTGCCCGCCTGTTCGTTACGACCAAGGAAGATATTTATGTGTAACTCTATATCAATTACCACCGCCTTTATCCGCTTCCGGGCAGAGAGAATTAAGGATCTATGGACGGATTTATCTCTCCACTTCTCTATTCTTTCAGTGCGCTCTTCGTCATTCTCGATCCTCTGCTCAGCGTCCCCATATTTACAGAAATGACCCAGGGACAGCCGGCCCGGGAGATCGCTCATCAGGCCTGGATCGCCGTGGGAGTTGCCGGATTTCTCATGTACATCTTCCTTTTTTTCAATTTCCTGATTTTCGGGGTCCTTCAGATCACCATCGCGAGCTTCCAGGTGGCAGGAGGTATTCTTCTCCTGATCCTGGGTCTGCAGGAAACCCTGGATATCCAGATACCGACCGGTAAAGAGCGTAAAAGAAGCATCGCCGGGGTAGTCATCGGAACCCCGCTTCTCTGCGGGCCAGGGACCATCACCACCGTCCTCCTGCTGTCCTCCCGCTACGGACTGCTTGCTCCTGCGGCGGCGATCTTTTTGGCCCTGGTCGCGACCTGGCTGATTCTGAATTATTCCGCGGCAATTCAGCGGATCTTCGGTGAGGTGATCATCGGTATTCTCGCCCGCGTCCTGGGAATGCTCCTCTCGGCCATCGCAGTCACCCTGATCGCCCAGGGAATTGTCGCCCTGGTAGGAGGGTAACATAGACGCCAAGGAGATTGATGGAAGGCAGGGCATCCTCGTTGGACGTGATGATAGCCTCCAGAATGCTCAAAACGGCATGATACGAATGGTTCAGTAAGGCTGTTTTTAGTCCCTTCCTACCGGATCGATTCAGGAATCTCGATCTAGCACTCTATTCTGAATCGGCTAGATTCCACGTGGGTTTCACAATATCTCGATCTATCCATTCGAAACCTCTGGGCTATAATTCGTCGTGGCTTCCAATCTTATGTCAGAGTCATTACCGATCGTGCGATCAGGCGGGCAACCCGCAGAGGTTCGGGGATTTTTCCGTCTCGAGTAAATGAATCGCAAAGTAACGCTGCGGTGTGTTCAGGTAGGCCCCAGGCACGGAGAAAAATGGTATATCCAGTGGAAAGAGTGACCGGAAACCTCGTCCCCAGCCGGTGATAGGCCTTAAGCCGGGATTCATCCCCCGGAAAGTGGCGGAGGATGTCTTCCTCCAGACCTTCTGATTCTTCATAGGTCACCATGATGAGGGGGAGTCCGGTGCGGGCCTGGATGAGATCTGGATCGATGATGTTGTACCAGGAGATTACTCCTCCTGAAACCATCAGAAAATTCACGTCTTTACGGTGCAGTTGCTGGACGATGCGCAGGATGCCCTCCGTCGCATCCATTCCCCCCACCGTGATTCGGGCAAGGGCGATGCCATCGATCTGCATGTCCTTTCGCATGACCACGCCCGTCAGAGTGGAACACTCCCTATCTGCGAAGCTCTCGGCGATTCCGAGGGCACGCAGGCCTTTTTTGTGGACATGCATGCAAGGGCTTATGGTAAACGTTCGGATATATAATGTACTGATGGATCTCAACCGGGAAGAGGTCTGTATCCTTGTCCCTACTTTAAACGAGGCTCCCACAGTAGGTGCGGTAATTCAGGAATTTCGCAGAGCGGGGTACTCTCATATCCTGGTGATGGACGGACGGAGCACTGACGGAACCCTGCTGATCGCGCAGAAAGAAGGTGCAGATGTTCACACCCAGTCGTCCCGGGGAAAAGGAAACGCGATCATCGAAGCGATCCCCCAGATCTCCCAGCCATACGTGCTGATGGTGGATGGCGACGGTACCTATTCCGCCCGAGATGCAGACCGGATGGTAGAGCCCCTGTTCCATGGATACCAGCAGGTGATCGGCGAGCGGACCGGGGAGGGATCGTTCTCCCGAATGAACCGGTTAGGTAACTGGCTCATCAATATCCTGTTCAAGATGGCTCACGGGAGGTACCTTTCCGATATCCTGTCCGGGTACCGTGCCTTCACTCTGGAATCGATGCACCAGATGCGCCTGAAAGAAGAGGGATTTGAGATCGAGACCGAGATGGTGGTACAGGCCATGAAAAATAACCAGCAGATCGCGGTGGTCCCGGTAGAGTATGGTATCCGGAAAGGGACCAGGACCAAACTGAAACCGTTCCAGGACGGTTTTCGCATCATCCGTGCTATCTACCGGCTCGCCCGAGTGAATAATCCTCTTTTCTACTTCGGGTTGATCGGAGTAATCCTCTTCGCGGGGGGGGCAGTCACCGGAGTCTATGTGCTCCTGGAGTGGTTTAAGGATATCGAACACCTTCCACTCACCATCCTCACCCTGCTGCTCATCACACTAGGTTTCGAAATGGTGATGTTTGGGGTGATCGGCGACATGATGCTCGCCTTCCATCGGGAGATACAGCTGGAGATCCAGGAGATCCGGCTGCAACAGCAAAAAAAATAGCCCGGAACACGACGAATTTCGGCAACGGGGCTATCAGGCAGGAAAATCACTTCCCTGGAAACCGAATGATATTCTTGTAGATAATCAATCCCTGGGAAAACCGGCCGAATCCCGGGTGGGAAACCCCTCTATTTTCACCTGACTGCGGAGGAAGAGGATACGGCAGGCGTGTTCCACCGTAGAGGTGATCACATACGCTTCATCGAGCGTAGCACCGATGGCGAAGGTGCCGTGCCCTCGGACGATGACCACCGGAGAAGAACGCAATGCGGACGCAACTGTGCGAGCAAGGTCCCGTGTACCAGAGGCTCCCTCCACCACCCGTACCCGCGGACAGAGCATTTCCCCCTCATAGTCATAGGGTGTTATTTCGTCGCAAAAATAGGAAAGCGCGATTGCATAGGAAGGATGTGCATGGACGATCGCTTTAGCTGAAGTGTTCTGATAAATTTCCCGGTGTACGATCGATTCGCGGGACGCATCCACGGGCACCGGTCCGTTCTGGGGAACAAAGACCAATGCTCCGGGCATATCCAGGTAGGCGTTTCTTCTTTTTATGTAGAAGCCCGCCTCATCCCGTACACTCAGGTTCCCGAAATTGCCGCTGGCCAGGCCTTCCTTGTGAAGCCTTCTTCCTATCCGTTCAGCCTCGCTATCCCGCATTCTTCGCACCTATTTTTTCCGCAATAGATCTTGGCATGTTCAACAAACCTGGCGTGCACCTGCCGCAACACCGGTGTTTCCGGGCATAACGCGTTCTCCAGGAGTGCCTTCAGCGATTCACCTTTCTCCCGGATGCCTGCACAGGTGCAGATGCGCTCCGTGTACCGGTCGATGACCAGTGTGGGTTTCTGCAGGCCAAAACACAGGATACAGTCAGCGGTTTCTCCGCCGATGCCCGGGACAGAGAGGAGCTCCTGACGAAGGGATGAGAGAGGATACCTGGCCATCTCCTCCAACGTTCCGAACTGCTCCGTAATGAGGGAGGAGAGCGCTCTAAGGCGCCGGGTCTTTACCCGATAGAATCCCGCCGGTCTGATTGCATCTTCTATCTTTTCCACCGTTGTGCGGTTCAGCGACCCGAGGTCGCATAACCCCCTCTGTTTCAACCGGGCCAGGGCCATTTCGACGTTTTCCCAGCGGGTCTGCTGGGTGAGCACCGCTCCAATGACCACCTCGTCTCCCTGGCCCGGCCACCAGTCTCCGAGGTCACCCCGGCCCTCGATGACCCGCAGGATCTCCCTGATTTTAGAAGAATCGGACACCGACATCTTTCATACGGTTGAACCTGCCCAGATTGAGCAGGAGAGGGGTGAGACTCTCCACCAGGGGGGCGACCGCCAGAGGGCCGGCATCAAGAGGCCTCAGATGGGGGGTCCCGGCCGCAAGCTCCATCACCTTTCTTTTCGCCCCCATATCGTCACCACATACTGCGACGGAATATTCGAGAGGATCATCCAGATCGCGCCACCGGTTAGCGGCGATATTATTGAAGGCCAGACAGAGTTGTGTCCCTTCCGGGAGGAGTTTTCTGGCCAGCAGAGCGGCCGATCCTTCGGACGGCGGAACATAGGAGAAGTATTCCCCGGTTTTTTCGATCGGGTTTA
This sequence comes from Methanomicrobiales archaeon, assembly GCA_028678905.1. Lineage (GTDB taxonomy): Archaea > Halobacteriota > Methanomicrobia > Methanomicrobiales > JACTUA01 > JAJRCM01. The sequence continues at coordinate 784 of JAJRCO010000163.1, read as the reverse complement.
CCGGACTGACGACCACCTTCCCTTCAAGGCCCTTTAATTCCTGCAGTGTCGGGACCAGGAACTTAAACGGGATGGCCAGTATCACCAGGTCAGCAAAATCGACAGTTTCTTGATTGGTCTTTCCGATGAGCGAACAGGAGAGGCCTTTCTTCATGAGGATCTCCTCACACTCCCTACAGCAGACCTGAGCTTTTTCCGTCTCCCTCGAACCAATTACCACTGTGTGAAACGGGGCCATCCGGAGGGCCATTCCCTCCCCGATTCCCCCGGTACCCCCGATAATGCCGATACGCACGTCAATCCACCAGCGGTTTTAAGATCCCTTCCAGGGTCGCTGCATCGGTAAGCCCTTCCATTCTACGCACCACCTTGCCGTCTTTTTCGATGATCAGGGTGGGAACCACCTGGATAGAGTACTTATTGGCGATATCCATATGCTGGTCTACATTGATCTTTTTGACTTCAACAGAGTCCCCCATCCGCTTTTTCAGCTCTTCGATTCGCGGGGTCTGCAGTCTACAGGGTCCGCACCAATCAGCGTAAAAATCCATTAAAACGGGTTTTCCCATATGCGTACACTCTCCAACCGAAAATACGATAAAGATTATACTCGACTTTACTGAAACAATAATTTATGGCTCCTGGCCAGATCCCTGACAGGAATCGGCAGGATAGATTTGCCATGCACCATTCATTGGTGTTCGAATTTATAAAAGATAGGGGTTATGTTCTTGCATTCGAATCACACCTCGTATCTCTATTCCTTTAGCACTCGTATTTCAAT
>JAJRCO010000128.1 GCA_028678905.1 Methanomicrobiales archaeon | reverse complement strand
CGATCTACCGAGCATGAGGAGGGATTGACCGACCCACCACTATCTCGAACTATAGCACAGTCGTTTTGTCGAGAGACCAGCTTAGTTGATTCATCTATGATGGCGGCTGATTAATTTCCGACCTGGATGAGGAACAAACGGAACAGATGCCGGTCAATTTTTTTATTTAAAGTTCGAGCGAATACAGGCCGACTATTCGATAAACGATCCAGATATTTATTTCGTTCGATTTCATTGTAGAGGTACACGTGGTGCAGAAGGACTATAAGTATACAAGAATGTACAATATTACACATCAAGGAGACTTACTAGAATGTGGGCGGAGATTATACAGCGGTTCGCCGATTCCCCGGCACAGTCGCGGGTGGTAAAGTTCCTCCTGGAAAACGGCTTTGGGGTAAATGAACAGGCGAAAGTCCATTGCAATGGGGTCGAGATACCGGCGACGCATATCGCGAAGGTCATTGGAACCGATCGACGGGTAATTGACATGACCGGTCAGCGGATAGTCTCCGATGCATCTCTGAAGGAGATATTCTTAAACATGCGGGCTACCCCTGATCTGAGCCAGGTGGCCAATGCCCTCAAACTCACAGTAATTACTATCATCCCCCGGAACGCCACGGAAAAGGGAATAGTAGGAGCCGCCGTCCAGGTTCTGCACCGTTATTCACTGGGGATCCGGCAGATCTTCGTCACCGACCCCTACTTCAGCGAACACCCACGTCTGGTGATCATCATCGATGAACCGCTTCCGCCCGGAGTTATCGAAGAGCTACGTATGCAGCCCCAGATTCGGCAGATTATCCTGTAATCGAATTGCTGCACGAGCCGGAAGGAGAGGAAAAAATCTCGCCCCAGCGGTGATTTTCAGGAATTATGGGGAGAGAAATAGGAAAATATGCTTATGCCAGGCCTCAATATTCTAAAGATGAAAACGTAGTTCTTTTAAATCGGGATATACCTTTCAGGAACCCCTCCAACATTTTTATCAATACCCCAGTGAGTCATTGATGAGAATCAGGAAAATTCTTCTTTCGATTTCCTCGTTTGCCAGGATTACACACTTCCCTATTCTGCTTCCTACTCCGTATGCCCTCTTTGCCCGCGCATCTTCCAGAGGATAGGCATATTCACGTACCCGCTGGAGGGCGTCGGGAAGAGTGGGAACAATTTTGTTAATTCCGCTTACCAGGATCAGATGGCCTGCAGCATATGGCCACGCTCCCACCCGGCTGCCGGTCCGGTCGCAGGAGACCAGCTCACCGGTCCCGGCGATGGCATTCACCCCTGAAAGAAAATAGTCGGCGGAGACCGATTTTCTCCGCAGCTCTGCCCTTTGGATATCGTCGCTTGCGGCCGTGATTATCCCATGCTGGTCAACCCAGGCCATCTCCCCACTTTGCAGCAACGCCTCGTACCCGATCTCGATGAGGGTGGTGGAGGACCCATTCATTACTTCAGCCCTGGGGGGAATGAGATTCTTGAGGACAGCGAGCGCCTCTGCCGCATTCTCAGTCCGGATAACCGTGATTCCCCGTTTCTCGATATTCTGTACTGTGTGTACAACCACTTGTTCAGAAGGTATCCGACTCCATTTTGCCGGATCCACCTTTGCTTCAGGAATGAGATGTACCGCACTGTACTGGGTGACAGGTCCCATGATCTTTCTCCCCGTTTATTTGACCTAAAGGGGGTCTGTAGAACAGTTCCAGTATGTAAAGATGCCGTAGGATCTGAAGGTTCTGATCTCACGGAAGAGAAGATTACCGGAAAGATGGGATCGGGACTTTTATCCTGTCCCTGCACTCCTCCATCTCCATTGCCAGGTGGTACATCCTCCTGCGGATCCGACGGGGAAGATAGGGAGCAGAGAGGACCGCGGTCGGAAGGATACAGATTCGGTTGCCCTGGACCATATTATCAGCATGGGCCACTGTTTTCTCCTCCAGAGTCCGGGGCATACAATCCCGCGGGAGCAGACGGAGCAAGGTACATTCGTCGGCGGTCAGTCCTGCACCAATATGACACTCGATAATACGCGCAACCGCCTCGCAGATCCCCAGATTTCGGGCAATCTCGGCTCCTGCCTGACCGTGGTCGATCGCATGGGTGCGGGCCCGCCCGATGTCATGAAGCATTGCCCCTTCCTCCACCAGGAAGGTATCAGAAAGAGGAGTAATATATCGCTGTGCCGACTGGCGAACATACCGGCAGTGCAGAATTACTCCTTCATCGCAGCCGGCAAGCCTGAGCAGATCCTCGGCCGGATCATTCATAACAGGGCGATTGTTTGATCTGGGAGATGCGGAGGTCCAGAGCCTTCAGAAGTGTTTCATTGTTAAAATGTTCCACCGGATTCCCGCACAGAGGACACTGGAAGTTCGTGTCTGCGACTTCGTTGAAGGTAAATGTACCACAGGTCTTACAGATGTAGAAGTCATTCTCTTCTTCGTATTTCTTCCGGTTTTCCAGTTTCTCGAGTACCATCTGAAGATCCTCACAAATGGCATGGTATATCGCATCGGTATTCAGCTGCCAGAGGTAGGTAAGCCATCCGGTTTCTGCATTCTTGATACGTCGGTAACCAGCAAGTCTCTTTTCATACAGCGTATAAAGAGTGTGGCGGACAGAATTCAGATTGATACCGGTTTTTGCAGCCAGGTCCTCGTCACTGAATTCTCCCTCAGGAGGAAATTTTACGAGTAAGTCCACCCCTTCTTCACCGATGAGCCGTAAAAGGTAGGCGCGTATCGAGGGATCTTCCAGAAGGTCGGATATGGCGGTCATTGCTGTATATATCTGCGGATGCCTGTTATATTTGTATTGAGCATCTGTTCGGCTGCCTCGCGGGTGAGTCCATGCCCGAAGACGCTGACCACTGCATTTCCCTCTTCGAAATGGCTTCCAGGCCAGGGAATATCAGCCACCGCGGGAGCAAACCGGGCGAGGTCTCCCCTCAGTTCGAAATCCCTTTCGGCAAACATGATCCTCCGTGAGGCGAAGCGTCTGGCCGGCGGTCGCCGGCCAGGTAAGTCTCCCGAAAATGCCCGGGCATGGAGCCGGAACAGGTTGCATCCGGTCGCCATCTCCACCGTATCCAGGGTGGCCTGGAACCGGGGATTAACCTCGATCGCCCATGCTTCCTCAGAAAGTACAAAATCCACTCCGAGTGATCCGATGCATCCACTCTCTCCTGCAGCCTTTTCGGCGAGCCGGATCATCTCGTCTGCTTCCGGGTGATCGATCGGAGTGATGCAACCGGCAAACCCATAGGGAGCCTCTTTCGATCCTTGGAGAATTTGTTCATTGACCGCCACTGCGACACCCCGTTTTCCATCAGAAAGGCAGGAAACGCTTGCCGGAGTTCCCTTCACGATATGCTGGAAGATACGGGGGGTGTCCGGGAACTCCTGTATCCACGCCGATTTTTCTGCATCATTAAGGAGCACCCGGTTTCTCCATCCTCCTGCACCCTTCACCGGCTTTACCATCATCGGGTACGCACCCTCGCCGACCAGAGTGGGGGTTGGAATTCCCAGTTCAGTGAAAAACTGATGCGTCTTCTCCTTGTCGAGCAGCCGGGCAATCCGGTCAGCAGGTGTCCCCAGGAGAGGTATCCGGGTGCGGAGGTGTTCGGCTCCAGAAGTGACCACCAGGAAATCGATGGGATACTTTTCCGCAAGGGCCTGGATACACCCCGGAATTTCTTCCAATTCCTCGAAGCGCATTCGGTCCCGGGTGTACCAGAAGAGGTCCTGATCGCAAAAGTGGTCGACGGCATAAGTGATATAACCGGCCTTATATGCAGATTGGACCACATGCCGGGTGGAAAATCCGGCTACCAGGACGTGCTGCTGCATTCGATCAGCCCCCTGCCTGGTAAAATGAGGTGATGCGCATCGGGGCGTCCGGATAGTTCCTGTCCAGTTCCTTTCCCTGATAAAGGTGGTCGAGAAAAACGGCAAGGCTGGAAATCTCCGAATGAGGCTGGTTGCTCACTGAAAGGTTGTAATCAGCAACTCCGTACAATTCACCGGGCACTTTCTCTGCGCCCACCACCACGAGTATTCGGGAATGTTGCCGGATTTCCTCCAGTGCTTGGGTGAAAGGCTGACCGTACATGGTGAGATGAACCACGGTTCCTCCCTCTTCTTTCCACCGCCGGACGCATGATTTCCAGGTGATGCCGTCCTGGATAAAAAAGATCCCTCCCCATCGCTGCACCACGTCTGAAATACTGTCCACCACCCCCTGGTCGCGGGCAGCCAGATACATGCCATCAGCTCCGAATGCCCTGGCCGCCAGCCCGACATGAGTGGTGACCCGGGCGTCTCGTGAAGGGCGGTGACCCAACCGGAGGATGCAGACGTGTTCCACGCTAGATCGTGCTCTCCCGGCCTTTTTTCACCTTGACTATTCCATCTTCCAGATAAATCGGACTGTCCTCCCCCTCCCGGACCTGGCCATGAGCCAGAGTCTGCTGAAAGGGCAGGATGGTGAACGTGTCACCCTGCCTCCCGATCAGACCGGCCTGCATGAGTCGATGAACGGAGACTTCAATCACTGACAATTCGAACCGCGTGCATCCACCGATGGTATCGCGCGTTTTCGCATCACCATCGGCGATTATCCGATAAATGCACCAGTCGATCTCTTCTTCCCGCACGCGTAAGCGTTCAGCATTTTTCGCGATATACGTTTTGGAGTACCACAGAAAGACAAAGCGAATCGGCCTGAGCAGGGATTGTCTCGCCGTTACGATTCCTGCTCAGCGCTGCATTCTGGTCCACCGAGAGGACAAACCGTTCGAAGAGAGCCTGGATGTGCTCTATGGGTTGATGATGCTGCGCTTCGAACGACGGATGCAATCCATTCGGAGAAGTCGACATGACTTCTCCTCCTTAACCTCTTCACGGAGATCTCACGGAAAAAAGGGATGCCCTGTCCGATCGTTTACAGTTGCCTCAGGAGTTCCTGAACTTTTTCCTCTGAAAAGTCCTGGGCGGTGTTTGCGATCTCGAGGGCATTCGCGATATTCATCGAACAGATGGCTGCTGCTCGACGGAGATCACTCGCGATCGCACGAAGGTCTCGGATCTGGTCCGGGTGAAGGTCGGCAACCTCGGTGGCTACATCGAGGAACACGTTCGCGTACTGGTCAAAGATTGCTTCTAGATAGTGGTCGTAATGAGACCTCATTCCTGCATTCCTGATGGTCGGCCAGTCTATGGAATAGCGATAGTATGCCGTTTTTATCGCCTTGCGTGCCATATGGAATCTCTTCTCTTGATCGGTGATCTCTCCGCGAAGGTCCCTCAGATACTCATAAACGATATCAACGAAACCCATATATCACCATACTAAGGACTCGTGATAGGGCTTATTAAATCTATAGCGTGATAGTATCCTCGCAAGGCTGAATTTTGAATGCCCCCAATCGGGTGAGAGATGGATTATTTCGAACTGGCCGCAATGGCCGACAAAGTCCTGGAGATCAGCGGGGACGATGAAGAACATCTTGCTATTGTATTGGACACGCTGGATGTATCCCTTCGTGCTGAACTCCTGGTATCGGACTTCTTCAACCCATACCAGACTTTTTTTTATTTCTTTCGGACTGTTCCGAATGCGCTCGCTCGGGAACACCTGATTCTGACTCCCGCATCCGATACCAGGGACGGTGTGCTGGTTGAGGAGATCGATCTATACCAGATTGTGTTCTATGTCCGGGAGGGTGATCCGTTCATCGCCGTGGGCGACGGTGAGCACCTGCGAGGTACGTTCAAGGGGAGCGACGCATATCGGGCGGCACACCGCTTTATCGATAAACTGCCTTCCCCTTAGTGATCAGGTCATGATTGACCTTTGCGGGCACGAGTGGGGGAAGATCGCCATAGACCTGTGCATCCGCACCCCGCACGACCAGCACCCCCTGGATGGCCGGATCCAGGGTGCCCAGCGTTTCTGGATTAAGATGGGAAGAGATCTGGTTGCAGATCGCAGTAGCCCAGGCATCCGCGAGAGACACATCCCGGGCAAATACCGTTACCGCATCCGCGGTTCCCAGACTTACAGACGGACCCACGGTCGCTGATGATGTACAGATGCCTAGGATGATATCCTGGGGAGGGACGACGAATGCAAGCCGGTCACTCACCACGGCATCTCCGGCGTGGATCCCGACCCGAATAGGGCGGCCGCTAACCAGCGCGATATCCCCTCCATTATCGATCACACCAAAGACCGCTCCTTCCTGCTGCATGGCATCTACCCCCGCCCAGGCGATCGTTCCCGCTACCGCAGCCATCGGGCCAACCTGCGCCCGCTCGGCCGCGTCACACATTCTGCGGATGGTCGTACTCGTGCAGTTGGGTGTATAGGGAGAGTAGGTGATAGCAAAAAAGGGATCCCGGGCGACACACTCCTCGATCTCTCTCCTCGCTGCAAGCATTCCCTCTATCGCTACCATTATATGCTCCTCTTTTTCTGCAAGGATGGTGGCGATAGTCTGGCGATACTGAAAGTGGCGCCGGATCATAAGGTCTGCGAGAGGGCACGGTGGGGACAGGCGGGAATACATTTGCCGCACAGGACACAGCGTTCATCCCGCAGGTGTACCTGGTGCTCTGCGTCCAGGTAAAACACTTCCTTGGGGCAGATGCTCACGCATGCACCGCAATCCACGCATTCGTCCTGGTTACGGGAGATGCCATGTTCGAGGATGCGCACCGTGATCCCTTTGGCCTCCATCAGCGCACAGATCCGGGGCGCATCCGTATCGGGCACATCGATGAGCACCTCTCCGGAAGTGGAATCGATATGTGCACGTTCCACACTGATGAGCACCCCGGTCTCCTTTACTACTTGGGCGATCACCGGTTCCCGGTTTTTCTTCTTGGAAAACGTAAGCAGCAGCTTCATTTCTGCCACCTCTTTCCAAACAGTTTTCCCAAATCGATCGCCGTCAGCAGACCAACCATCTTGTTCTGATTATCGACCACCGGTAGTGCGCTGATGTTGTAGCGCTCAAGTTTCTGGGCGGCCACGTCAACATGCTCATCCGGCGAAGTCTTGATTACCCGAGTGGTCATCACATCCTTCACTTTCTGGTTCTTCTCTTCCTTGACCACCGCTTTAGAGACATCATACGTGGTGACAATACCAACCAGAGTGCCATCCCTGTTCAGCACCGGTAAGTGGTTGGTGTCTCCCTTGAGCAGTGTTTTTGCAGCGGACCTGATGCTTTCGTCTTCACTGATGCTGATTACATTCGTATTCATGATATCCCGGACCCGGGGGACCAGGGCGGTCTCCCGCATGGGACGTGCGGAGACGGTGGGGTCTATCCGCCGGGTAGGAAGAGCGAGCTCGAATGTACCTTTCTGAATCCATCCCTGCAGCGTGCGCGCCACTTCCAGGGCTTTACGGTAGCTGGAGAGGGAAGAGGTCCGTACCTCCTCTCCATTCACTTCGATTTTCCCGGTTTTTAATTCCGCGTAGGAAACCCTCCGCAATGCAGGCCGGTTGCGTCGCGGTACTCCGTAGTCCAGCAGATCCACCGTGATATCCTCGTCACGAATCGCGGTGCTCCTGACCATGTCATGGTCGAGGATGGGGATCGGGACCCCGATTCCGACATACAGGGAGACCCCGTACTGATGCATGGTCGCGGCACGGAGGAAATCGGGACCCATCTTTTTCATGTCGCCGGTGACGGACAGGGTGCCAAAACCCCCGGCAGGAGAGTGCTGGGTTCCTTCTCCGACCACCATACCGGTCGCACCGCAAAGGAAGATGGGCACACCTCCCCCGATGGTCCTAAACGTAGGATCGTTGGAAAGAGGGGAGAGGCATCCTGCACCGGAGTAGTTGATATTTCCCCGGTTGGGCAGGAGGGTACCCATATACGTGTGCAGGGTTTGATCCGTTGAATTTGTGGCCGCATTGTAGCGCTGGTAGGCGTTGCGAGGATTCATCATCATAGCCTGGTTCAAATCCTCGATGGTCAGCTCGGTGGTGATATTTCGTCGGGGATAGCAATCGGTGCCTCGGGAGATACCGCGCAGCTCCACGACGTGACCGGAAACGAGGTCCTCCATCACGTGGGCCCCCCCATACTGATCACCCAGGGTTGTAGATTGCTGGGTGGCGCCGATATACGCGTCCACCGCGGCAAGCCCCCCATACGCCTCCACGTCATTCAACCATACCCGCTCCATCCGGATCGGAGGGTCCGCGTGACCGAAATTCAGGAATGCTCCCGAAGAGCACATCGCCCCGAATGTGCCCGTGGTCACCACATCCACCTCTTTCAGAGCCCTGTCCTCGCCCAGTTCTTCCACCAGGGCCGGCATCCGGTCAGCGGTTACTACCTGAGCGGTCCCCTCGCGAATCCTCTGGTTGATGAGCGCAATGGACTTGTCCATGCAATATTATTGTTTCGAATATATTAAGAGACTTTTTATTACCTCTGGTAATATTTAGTCATTTCATTTCCGGTATAATCCACGGGCTAACGCGACATGGAGGGTCCGGGGAACCAGAAGCGGTTCCCATAGATGCGCGTACAGGGATGTGGAGCGGAGCTTTATCGAAGATGTTCAGGGTCAGAGCGCGGAAACGAATGTACTCGGTGATGCCAGAGCCGGTGAGCAGAAAGGGAGAGAAAACGCACGCAGCAGCCATGCGACGATCTTTTCATCGGTATCCGCGAATGGAAACTATGGCTGGACCTATGAGAAATGAATCTTCCAGATGGGAACCTTCGAAGAGATGTTCAAAATCACCCCAGATGCTGTCTAAAATTCCAGCAAGATCCCTTACTGCACCCCTTTTTCATGCCTTTCATACAGGATGAACGAACCGAAAAAAGTATCAAAATTTCAGAGAAGGCTTGTATTTGGTTTTATTGAACCATCATTATAAAAATCAGATCATTCTCTGAAACTATTGAATTGAATACAGAGAAATCTTAATAACATCTTTGCAAGTAGTAAGGGGGATTATTTGAGTTTACCGTTGCTAAAATGGTCTGTAGATTTTCTGATGGGGATTACCCTGCTCGTTTGTTTTATTACGGGTATTCTGAAGTTCCGATTGTTTATACAATTTTTTGGTCTTACCGATATCCCGCTCCCTCTTGCCATTATTACCGATACACATGACTGGTCAGGAATATTGTTAGGTATTTTCGTTGCATTCCACCTATTATTGAATCGTAGATGGATAATCGGGATGACTAAGAGAATAATAGTGGGCAAAGATAACTAATCCCACACTAACTATTGTTTATATCTCCATTATTCGAGAAGCCCCGTCGTTCCCAGTACCCTCGGTAGTTCGGATTGTCCGTAAGTTCTATCTTCTCTATCCACTTCTCCCATTTATAACCAAATTTATCTTCTGCAACCAGCTGGAATGGATAGCCTCTGTTCGCGGGTAGGGTGACGTTGTTCATACTGTAGGCCATGATGATATCATTGTCCATCAAGTAATCCAGGGGAAATGACGTTGTATAGCCGTCATGGGCTGTGAAGATGACTGTGTTGGCCCGTGGATCAATACCTGCATCGAGTAGTACATCGCGGACGAGCACCCCCTCCCATAAGATTGTCACATGCCAGCCCTCCACACAATATAAGGTTACGACTTTTGTGTAGTGGGGATACTTCTGTAATACCTCGTCATAAGGGTGGGTGAGTGTTGTATTGGTGAGACCCGTGATCGTAAGCCGGTACTCTGATATGTTGACGTATTGGGGCCCCTTAATCGAATTCTCACGGAAATCGGAGATAGAAGAAAGGTTTTGCCCTTGATACGACCTAATTTCAACCGAAGGTAAAGAAGTAGGTCCATGTAGATATCCAGCAATAATGACGTATAGCATTGAAACAGATGCAACAATTATACCAGTAAGGATCAGTATCCTTTTGATATCCACTCTTAGAAGTAGAAATTTTCAATGCATTAATTATCAGTTGATATCAATTGCTTTTAATATGAGGTGACCACATAGAGGACGATCACTGCGGCGATCAGAAGAATAACCATCCGCCCAGAGACGGGATCGCGGCCATGCCGGACTTTTCCGGGCCCCATCTGTCGTCATTCGTGTAGCGCAATTCCCGGTTTTATGTATCCTGCCATCATGTCATCATCACGTCATCTTTTTTATCCCCACGCAGTCAAACAAGCTTTCATGCATATCCGGACGATCCTGGAAGAACTGGAAGAGATTGCTCCTCCGGATCTGGCGGATGAAGACGATGCTAGTCGGATCGGCCTGGTAGTCGAGGGGGAAGCGGATATTCGCACCATCTGCTGTAGTGTGGACGTAACTCCGCGGGTAGTGCAGCAGGCCATCGACAGGGGAAGTACGCTGATCATCGCTCACCATACTCCATTCTACAACCCGCTGCAGACAATCCGGGGAGACGATGCCCACCTGCTCAGGGCGCTGCTGGGGGCCCGGATCAATCTCTATATCATGCACACCAATTTTGACCGTGCCGCGAAGGGAGTGAATCAGACCTTGGCCCTCCTCCTCGGAATGAAAAAGATCGAAGAGATGCCGATCGGGGTTCTGGGAGAATGCCAGCTCTCCCTTCCGGAGATGCAGGAGCGGCTGAACACTCCCCTGAAACTCTACGGCACGCTCACCCAGCCCCGAACCCTCGCCGTGGTGGGAGGTAGCGGCTTTCACCCGGAGTTGATCGAATATGCCTGGTATCACGGAGCGGAGGCCTTCCTTTCTGCTGAACTCAAGCATCATGTTGCACTCCGGTCACCATTGCCTCTGCTTGAGTCCACACACTATGGCCTGGAGGCTCCCGCGATGCGCCGTCTCGCGAAAGATCGCGACTGGTTCTTTATCGAGAGTGCACCCCTCTGCAGGTACATCGGATGAACGCTATCTGGGACGAGATCCGCTGTTCCCGATCGCTTACCCCCGCCCGCAGAGAAGCCCTCATCGAACACTATGGGGAACGCGGGAGAAAGGCCCTTAAAGTCGTAGAAGAAAGGAGGGTGAAGAAGTACTGTGATTTCTTCGTGGTGGTCGGATATAACGATGAGTATGTGGTGGACGAGGAATTCTGCACCTGCAGCGACTTCCTGTTTCGGGGCCGGGAGTGTGTGCATCTCCTGGCGGTGCGGGTAGCCTGTGCCACCGACTGCTACGAACGCTACGACAGCTGGTACTATCCCTCCCTCAGACGGTAGGAGAGACACTATGCTTTTAATCATGCGCACGAAAAACATACTGGGATAAAACGGGATTTTTCATGATGAAGGATGAATATCAGCTCGAATATTTCCGCGACCAGGGCATGGTGCGCAAAGTCTGCCGGTCCTGCGGGATTCCGTTCTGGACCCGTGACCCGGACCGCGAGGTTTGCGGAGATGCGCCCTGCGAGTCGTATACATTCATCGGAAGCCCCGTTTTCAATCCCCATACCGTACCCGAAATGCGGGAGGCCTTTCTATCATTTTTTGAACGGCATGGGCATACCCGCCTGGCGCGCTATCCCGTAGCCGCCCGCTGGCGGGAAGATATCTACCTGACCATCGCTTCTATCGCCGATTTCCAGCCGTATGTGACCAGTGGACAGGTGCCTCCACCGGCAAATCCCCTGACCATCTCTCAGCCCTGCATCCGCCTCAACGATCTGGATGCGGTGGGGCGGTCCGGCCGCCATCTCACCCTTTTTGAGATGATGGCTCATCACGCATTTAACTCCGCGGAGACTGAGATCTACTGGAAAAACGAGACCGTAGCTCTCTGCGATGAATTCCTCGCCTCTCTCGGGGCCGATCTCACCCGGGTAAGCTACAAGGAGCATCCCTGGGTGGGGGGAGGAAATGCCGGTCCTTCGCTGGAGATTCTGATCGCGGGACTGGAAGTGGCAACGCTGGTGTTCATGAACATGGGGCGGGAGAAAACCGCAGATTCACCGGTCATCCTGGAAGGTGACGCCTATTATCCGATGAAGACCCGCATCGTCGATACCGGGTATGGTCTGGAACGGTTCGTGTGGGCTTCCCAGGGATCCCCCACCATCTACGATGCGGTGTTTCCAGAGATAATCGATACGCTGATCCGGGAGGCTCATCTGGAGACCTACCTTTCCACCCAGGAATATGCAAAGATCCTGGCCATGAATGCAAAGTATGCAGGCCTGATGGATATCCAGGGGTCCAATCTGCTCCCGATGCGAAGACGGGTGGCAGAGATTATCGGAGTTACTTTGGACGATCTGCAGTGGGTGATCGTACCTTTCGAGAAACTTTACACTATCGCGGATCACACGCGCTGCTTGGCGTATATGCTGGGCGACTGTATTATCCCCTCCAATGTGCGGGAAGGATACCTCACCCGGCTGGTGTTACGCAGAACCCTGCGCATGATGAATGAACTGGGTATGGCCACCGACCTTGCCGACCTGATCGAAAAACAGATGCTTCTCTCCCAGGACGATTCCTTCGAACAGACCCCCGAAATCATCCGCGAGATTGTACACAACGAGGTGGAACGCTACCGCCAAACCCTGGGCAGAGGCTCCCGCATCGTCCAGAAGCTCGCATCCACCTATCATCAAAGGAATGAGTCTATCCCGGTCTCCGATCTCATCACCCTGTACGACTCCCACGGGATTCCTCCGGAGATGGTGGCGGAGATTGCAGCACAGGAGGGGGCGACGGTAGAGCTGCCGGATAATTTCTATTCCATGGTCGCGGGACTCCACTCCCAGTCCGAAACAGGGAGAGAAGTCACCCCGGAAAAGTACCGGGAACGGGTCACCGCACTGCCTTCCACCCGCAAGCTCTATTACGAGCAGCCGGAAGACATGGAATTCGAAGCAGAGGTCCTCGATTCGTTCGATGGATTTGTGATCCTGGACCAGACTCTATTCTATCCAGAAGGGGGAGGGCAGCCGGCGGATACCGGTATCCTGCTCACCCGGGAGGGGATGGTGCGGGTGGAAAACACCATCCGTCTGGGAGAAGTGATCCTCCACCAGACCCGCGGAGACGGCATGAAGGCGGGAGAGCGGGTGAGAGGCAAAATCGATGAGGAGCGGCGGAGGTCTCTGATGCGACACCACACTGCGACCCATCTTCTTCTCCGGGCCGCAAAAGATGTGCTGGGAAGCCACATCCACCAGGCAGGAGCCCAGAAAGGGAGCGAGAGTTCCCGTATCGACCTCCGGCACTACAAACATATCACGCACGAAGAGATGCAGAGAATCGAGGTACTTGCCAATCAGATGGTGATGGAGGATTCGCTCGTCTCCATCAAATGGGAGGCGAGGACCCGGGCGGAACAGAAATATGGTTTCGAACTCTACCAGGGAGGAGTCCCTCCTGGAAAAGAGATCCGGGTGGTGCGGGTGAATCGTGACGTGGAGGCCTGTGCCGGCACCCATTGCCGAAGCACCGGTGAAGTCGGGCCCATCAAAGTCATTCGTATCGAACATGTGCAGGATGGGATCGAGCGTATCGAGTTTACCGCGGGAACTGCCGCCGTGTACTACATGCAACGGCTGGAGGGGATCCTGCATGAAGCTGCGGGAGTGGTCAGCGTGCAACCGGAGAACCTTCCCGGAACGGTCCAGCGTTTCTTTTCAGAATGGAAGGACCAGAAGAAAGAGATTGAAAGACTGCAGAAACGGGTCGCCGATCTGGAAGTCGCACGCCTGGAGACTGAACGGATCGGTGAAGTACGGGTGGCGGTGAAGACACTTGTGGCCACCCCGCAGGAGCTGATGACCATCGCAAACGGATTTGCCGACACCGGGGGGGTGGCGGTACTAATCTCCCGGAATGAACGGGCTCATGTGGTCGTCTCCTCCGGTCATCCCGGTGTGAATGCAGTCGCGGTGGTGCAGCGGGTCTGCCAGGTGTTAGGCGGACGAGGCGGAGGAAATCCCCGGCTGGCCCAGGGAAGCGGGCCCCGGGTAGAGAACGTGTCACAGGCTCTCGAGGAGAGCCGGGCCATAATACGGGCGGAGCTACATGGCTGAGGATGTCCTGGTTCTGGAACCGGGTGATGAACGGGTGCAGAAGATCGCACGGGCGATATCGAGCCAGACGGCAAGCGACATTCTAAACCAGATGAAGGAAGGAAACTATACCGCCACCCAGATCGCGGAACAACTGAAAATGCCGCTCACCACGGTCCAGTATCATCTTGAAAACCTGGTTGCCGCCGCGATGCTCAACATCACCGACAAGAAGTGGAGCAAGAAGGGAAGGGAGATCAAAGTCTACGGGCTGCGTAACCAAGTGGTCATCGTCGCTAATAATCCAGGAGACATCCGCTCTCTTCTCCTCAAGTATGTCTCACTTTTCAGCGTGGTAGTGCTGGCAGGTGTGGTGATGCTCGCCCTCCTTATGATATTTGCCGGCATGGGATCATTTACCGCACCGCTGCTCGAAAAAGGAACGGCAGGAGAGGATGCTCGATTGAACAGCGTTCCAGTATCCACCGCACCTCCGGAAAATACCTATCTACCTCTCCTCTACTTCGTCCTGGGCGGATCTGCGGCGATCGTCACCCTCGCCGCATATGAGTTCCGCAAGCGCCGATCCCTGCGTCCGGTTTCAGCGCCTATCCCGAGCAGAGATCAATAAAGTTCTTCAGGATGGTCAGACCTGCCACTCCGCTCTTTTCGGGGTGGAACTGCACCCCGAATACCTGATCTTTTCCAATGCAGGAAGCAAACGGACAGATATACTCGGTCGTGGACAGAACGTAGGGAGTCAAAGTTGAGACGTAGTAGGAATGCACGAAATAGACGTGCTCCCGGGTGCGGAGACCGGTCAGCAGAGGTTCTGGTTCTTTGATCTGCAGCGTGTTCCATCCCATATGGGGTACCTTTTTGCCTGGCTGAGCGGTTAACCGGGTCACGATGCCCGGGATGAGTCCGAGCCCCCGGTGGATTCCCCGCTCCTCGCTCCATTCCATGAGCATTTGCATCCCCAGACAGATGCCCAGGAGGGGGACAGTGCCGGCCGCTTGCCGGACCACCGGCTGGAGCTGCCCCAGCATTTCCATCCCTTCGCGGAAGGCACCCACACCAGGAAGAACGATCCCGTCCGCGGAGGCGATCTCTGTTCTGTCTGCGGTGATCCGGGGGTGTGCTCCGGCCTTTTCCAGGCCCCGCATCACACTCCTCAGGTTTCCCACCCCGTAATCTATGATAGCGATTTCAGGCATTATACACCTCTTTATCAGGTATACCCCCACTTATCTACCATTTATCCTGGCAACATGTCTGCGTTATCACGCCTTCTAGACACGAATTCGGTATTTTAACGGAATCGATAAAGGCACGGGATTTTCCTATGATAAATATATACGGGATTTGATGCCAGAAAAGCGCGGTTGTGCCGCAAATAGGGATTTGCATTCCAATACTCATTGGGGATGGGGAGTTAAATATGTTAAGGCGATAATCAAAACCAGACGCGGGCGCCAGAGAAATAAAAAAACTTAAGTGCACCGATTATAGATCATTATTAATCATGATAAAAAGCCCGCATATCCGAATTTATCATGGTCCTTATCTGAATGAAAAAATCCAAGTATTCCAAGTATATTTCTCTCGAGGATAAGGTGAGTATATGATTCCCTTCATTATTACCGCCCTGTTTGGTTTCTTCATCTATCTGGTGTTTACTGCAGGAAGCGGGAACATCGGATTGTGGTCCAGTTCCGAGCTCATTGCTGGTGGTGCTCTCGGAATTCTGACCGGTATTGTAACCCGGAATTTTCTATGCAGGAAAAGGAACTATCGAATGGTTAACCCTTTCCGTCTGGCTGTCCTCGCCTGCTATATCGTCATTCCTTTTTTCGTCGAAATGACCAAGGCGAATCTGGATGTAGCCTATCGTGTCATCACGATGAATATTCGCCCGGGCATTATAAGGGTCCATTCTAATCTCAAAACGGATTTCGGGATCTTCATGCTCGCAAACTCCATTACCCTGACACCAGGGACGATTACAGTAGATATCGATGAAAAAACGCACGATCTGTATGTGCATAACATCAATGTCCCCACGGGAGAGGAGTCCAAAGAAGTGTTTCAGGACCATGAGTTATTCACCTATTTTAACCTTCCATCTTGGATACGGAGGATTGCAGAATGAGCGGGGTCTGGATCTCTCTCGATGTATGGTTCCCGGTCGTGGGTATTTTTCTTGTCTTCATTGCCTTATGCACGGTGCGCCTCTTCCGCGGACCCACGCCGGCTGATCGAGCAGTTGCGGTGGACACGGTAAATACCCTTACGGTCGCAATCATGGTTCTTCTCGGAGTCGCCTACCAGCAGATTATCTTTGTCGATGTCGCAATCGTCTACGCAGTTCTTTCGTTTGTGAGCACTCTTTACATTGCCAAATACCTTGGAGGTGAAATGTGACATGGATGCCATTGTAATTATCCTCGCGCTCTTCCTTCTTATCGGAGTAATCTTCAATGGTCTCGGAGTTCTAGGATTGCTCCGGTTTCCCGATCTGTATACAAGAATGCATGCAGCAACCAAGGCGACTACCTTTGGATCCGTTTTTACCTCGCTCGCGGTGGTAGTGTTCGGATTATGGTCGTACTTCCGCACTGTTGATGGACAGTTCCTAACCCTCGCGATTCATGCATTCATCGCCACTCTCGCTCTCGCCATAACTAATGCAGTCAGCTCCCACGCACTGGCCCGGGCGGGTCACAAAATGGGGATAAAACCAATGCCGGCAGTTTGTGACAAACTGGAGGAATTTTCGCCATGATAGAACTTCTGGCTCATGGATTGGTCCTGTTCGGCCTGATCGTTTCAGCCATAATGGTATTCTATATGCAGGATCTGCTCGCTGCGGCTCTTGCCTCCGGTCTGTTCAGTTTCCTCATATCACTTGAGTTTTACATTCTTCAGGCACCAGATGTGGCGATTTCACAAGCAGGCATCGGTGCTGGATTGACGACCGCCATATTCATCATTGCCATTCGGGGAACCAAAAGATTCGAGGAGGGGCATCGATGAAGAAGTATCTGGCAGTCATCGTAATTCTCATCATCACCTCATTCATGTTTATCATCGGGATTGATTTCGTTTTCGGGGCACCGGCAAACAGCGATATGGACGATTATTTTATCGAGCACGGTCAGGAACAGATTGCAACCAATAACATCGTGACCACAGTAGTCTTTGATTATCGTGGCTTCGATACCCTTGGAGAATCGACAGTCCTGTTCACTGCTGTTATCGGTGTTGCAATGATGTTCCGAAAATTAGGAGAGGGCGATTAAATGAGAATGAGCAAAATCGTCCGGACCGGCAGCGACCTGATGTATCCGTTCATCTTCATCTTTGGTTGGTACGTAATCATGCACGGACATCTCACTCCAGGCGGGGGATTTCAGGGTGGTGCTGTCGTAGCGACGGGTGCCGCCCTTGTGATCGTGGCGTACTCTTACCAGGAAGTAAACGCGATGATTAAGAAGGCGATCCTGATGTTCCAGGAATCGGGAGGACTCGTTCTCTTCATTGGAGCGGGACTCGCCGGAATGATACTTGGATTTCCGTTCTTCTATAACTGGCTCGCGAACAGCGGGTCTCTGTTCGGAATGTCCGTTATCCCCGGCCCCAATCCAGGTGAGCTCAATACAGCGGGATTCCTTCCTCTGATGAATATTGCGGTGGGAACCGAAGTCTGGGGAGGACTGACCATTGTAATTCTTTATATGCTCTCTGGTGTGGAAAAGGAGGGAATCTGATGTTCTGGAACCTGCCCTACATCTCGGTGGTACTTCTCACCCTGATCGGGATTTCCATTATCATCCTGAAAAAGAATCTGATCAAGATTTTCATGGGGGTCAACATCCTAACCTCCGCGGTCAACCTGTTCATTATTGCGGTAGGGTACCGTGACGGAGGGATTGCACCAATCTACACCAATGCACCGTCCACCAATATGGTTCTCCCCACGCCTCAGGCTCTCTGCCTTACCTCCATTGTGATCGGCGTCGCCACAACCGCTCTCCTCCTCACCTTTGCCATGCTGCTGTACCGCACATATGGAACCACTGATGTCGATAAAATCCGGGAGCTGCGAGAATGATAACCGATTTTCTCCTGCATCATACACCTGCACTCCTTGTTGCAGTCCCACTCCTGGGTGCGTTCCTGACTCCTATAATCGGGCGGATCTCTCCTATCGTCAGAAAAATCTGGGTGATGGGAACCATGACCCTCACCTCTGCTATCGCAGTTTTGTTGGTCTATCTCGTATATACCCGGGGAACATTTGTCTACGTATTCGGTGCACTCACGCCGGGCCTCGCTATTCCACCGGATTCAGGGGGAATACCGATCCGGATCATCTTCACCGTCGATCCTATGGGCGCATTCATGGATCTTATTGTTGCGGTGGTTGGTTTTTGTGTAATCCTCTATTCTCTATCAGGAGATGAGAAAAGAACCGGGCTCCACTATTTTTATACCCTTTTCCTTCTCCTAATCACATCCGTGCTGGGGATGGTCTCTACCGGAGACCTGTTCAATTTCTTTGTTTTCATCGAGATCTCATCCCTGGCTTCAGCAGGACTGGTTGCGTTCAGCGTTGAACAAGGCAGGGCAGTGGAAGCAGGGCTGAAGTACTTCATGATCAGCACGATGGGGGGGATTTTCCTCCTGTTTGCAATTGGGATTCTGTATGGTCAGTACAATGCGCTCAATATCGCCATGATCGCCGAACGGATGCAATTCACTTCCCTGGATAAGATCGCCCTTGTCCTGATGGTGGTTGCACTTGCGATGAAATGCGGGGCTGTACCTCTCCACTTCTGGACTCCCGATGCATATTCACTCGCACCTTCGACAATCACCGCCATGCTGGTGGTGGTCAGCCAGGCAAGCCTGTATGGTCTTTTCCGGTTCGTGTTCACGCTATACAATCTTACGCTGAACTATGTGACTATTGGCTGGGTTATTATCATCCTAGGAGTGCTTTCAATGGTAATCGGGGTGACGATGGCTATCCCTCAGAAAGATGTGAAACGTCTGATGGCCTATCACGCCGTATCCCAGACGGGTTATATGCTGCTGGGTGTGGGGGTTGGTCTGGCAGTCCTCGGAAATCAGGCCGCCCTCGACACCTACGGTTTTATCGCGATAGAAGGCGGCCTCTTCCACATCATCAATCACGCATTGTATAAGGGGCTCCTGTTCTTGACCGCGGGGGCGATCATCTACCGCATCGGTACCCGGGACCTAAACAAGATGGGGGGCCTGGGCCATTCCATGAAATACACCATGATCTTCTTCATGATCGGAGCACTAGCCATCGCCGGCATTCCCCCGTTCAACGGGTTCGCCTCCAAGCTGCTGATCTACGAATCGGTGTACCTGTTCAACCCCCTTCTCGCTATCATCGCCATGGTGGTGTCCATTCTGACCCTCGCCTCCTTCGTAAAGGTGTTCCATTCCATCTTTATGGGACCAACCTTACCGGAATATTCCAAGGTTCGGGAGGCCCCCCCCGCCATGCTCATCGGAATGGGAATCCTTGCGGTGCTCATCATTGCATTCGGTTTCTTCCCCCAGCTGGTGGTAGACAGTCTGGTGGCGCCGGCGGCTCATGCCCTGATCAACCAGGGAAGCTATATCTCGGCTATCCTCGGAGGTGCATGAAACCATGGCCTTTGACCTGACCCTTCTGACTGGATCCGGATTCTGGAATCCGTTCTTCTGGCTTATCTCCATCGTCGTTGCCTTGATCCTCATCTATATCATCTATGCATTCGGAGAAAAAGGGTACAAAAGAGGAACACAACAGGTGAAACCATTCATCTCCGGCAATCCTGAACCGTCCAAGGCAGGGGTTCATGTCCGGGCGGGCAATCTGTACTGGGGATACATGGATGCCCTGAAGGTTTATTACGCCGGTCTTGTGCCCATCCATTCCGGAATCCTGACCGATTATCTCCTGTGGTTGTTCTCTGTTGCGGCCATACTCTTTGTACTGGTGGTGCTCCTATGAAACCGACTCCTGCCCTGAACCGCTCTCTGTGGGTATTCCATCTGAACACCGGATCTTGCAACGGTTGCGAGATCGAAATCGTGGCCGCCATTACCCCCCGCTATGACCCGGAGCGGTTTGGTATCAAGCTGGTGGGTTCCCCCCGGCACGCTGATGTGCTCATGGTCACCGGTCCGGTCCCCAAGAAAATGAAAGAACGGGTACTCCGCGTCTATGCGCAGACCCCCGATCCCAAGGTGGTCATCTGCTGCGGAACCTGTGGGGAGAGCGGTGGTGTATATTATGACTCCTATAACCTTGATGGACCGATCGATGACGTGATCCCGGTCGATGTCTATATCTCCGGTTGCCCGCCCCGGCCGGAGGCGATCCTGCATGGAGTGGTGAAAGCGATCGAGAAATTGGAGCGACTGGAGAGAGGTGCGGCATGAAACCCGCTCCTTTGACTCCCCAGGAAATCGTGGAGCACTTCCGCTCTACGTTTGGTGAAGGCATCGAAGAGGCAGTGATCCGGGAACGCACCGAAGGGGTGAAGAAACTGCCCAACTACAATATCTGGATCACGGTGCGGCAGGATCTGTTAAAACCGGCCATCCAGACCCTGATCGATATCAGTTTCCCGCACCTGGCGGTCATCTCCGGTGTGGATATCGCGGAGCAGATCGAGCTGCTCTACACCTTTACCATCTATTTCGGAGTGAAGCATGGTGAATACACCCTTACCATCAAAATCCTGGTCCCCAAGAGTGATCCCCGAGTCCCCACCATCAGTGACCTGATGCCGGGAGCGGTCTTCACCGAGCGGGAAAAGCAGGAGATGCTGGGAATCGAGGTGGTGGGCATCCCGGATCCCCGCCGCCTATTCCTCCCCGATGACTTTCCGGAAGGAATCTATCCCTGGAGGAAAGACGAAAAAGGGATCCCCGAATCCATGATCAAGAACCTGTGGGAGGTGAAGCGGCCGAAAGATCGCCCCGCCCCCCCACTACCGGAAAAACCCAGCACGAAAGAATGTTCGATGGAATGCGCAGATCCCCTGGAACCCAAAACACCCGCGAAGGAGGTGAAGAAAGAATGAGCGACACGAAGAAAGATTCTACCTACACGGTGCCTATCGGGCCCATCCACCCGGCCCTCAAGGAACCGGTGATGTTTACCTTCCAAATAAACGGTGAGGTGGTGGAAAGCGTGGACTTCTCTCCCGGCCAGACCCACCGAGGCATCGAGTGGATGGGGATGCGTAGGAATCCTGCCCAGATTGTCCACCTCACCGATCGCATTTGTGGCATATGTGGTGTGACGCATTCTATCTGCTTCGCCCGGGCGGTGGAACAGATCATGGACATCCAGGTCCCGGAACGGGGAGATTATATCCGCACCATCGTGGCTGAACTGGAGCGTATCCAGTCTCATCTGCTCTGGGCGGGTGTGGCCGCACACGAACTGGGCTTTGATTCCCTGTTCCATCTCGCCTGGCGGGTGCGGGAAGAGTCGATGGACGTGATCGAGCTCATCACCGGTAACCGGGTGAACTACGGGATTGTCCAGGTGGGAGGAGTACGGCGGGATATCGTGGAAGAACAGTTTCCCCGGATACAGCAGTGCCTCACCTACTACCGGGACCTGGCGGACAAACTCCTTCACCTCTTCCTGCACGATCGCACCATCATGATGCGCTGCCGGGATACCGGCGTTTTGAGTTACGAAGACGCCCTTCACCTCTGTGTGGTGGGCCCCACCGCCCGTGCATCGGGCGTGAGGAAGGATGTCCGCGTCGATTACCCCTACTGTGCCTACGGGGACTTGTCCATCGATCCGGTTCTTCCTGATCAGCTGCTGGATGAAATCCGGGGAGACGTCTACGACCGCATCGTGGTCCGGGTTCTGGAAGTCGTCCAGTCCGTGGATATCATACAGCAGTGCCTGGATAACATGCCCCCCGGAGAGATTACCTGGGAACAAAAGATCGCCAAACTCCTCCTCGCTTTCAAGAAGGCGAAGGGAGAGGCGGTAGGAAGGCATGAGGCGCCTCGGGGTGAGGCACTGCATTATGTAAAGATGACCGGCAGAGAGTCGCCGTACGCCTGGAAGGTAAAAGCATCCTCCTACAGCAACCTGATCTCCTGGCCGGTGATGTTAAAAGGAGAACAGATCGCAGATATCCCCATCATCGTCGCCTCCATCGATCCTTGTCTCTCCTGCACCGACCGGGTGGCGATAGTGCGGGACGGCGAACGGTCCATACTCTCCAAGGAGGAACTGCATCGCCTGTCAGTGGAAAAAACCCGGAGGCTGCAGCATGGCTGATTGGACTGCCTTTCTCTATGCCATCCTGGGGACGGTGCTGATATCGTTCTTCGGCATGGGATTCGGCCTGGGCATCCTGGGTGTCGATCGCAAGCTGGCGGCGCACATGCAGGCGCGGATTGGACCCCCACTTCGGCAGCCATTCATCGATTTCCGCAAGCTCCTGCTGAAAGAAAATATCGTTCCGGAGAACGCGATCCCCTGGCTGTTCAACGCGGCCCCAGTCTTCGCCTTGGCCTCTTCGATCACGATCCTGCTCTACCTACCCATTGGGGGACTTCCCCCGGTGCTAGGAAATTATGGGGACATCATCCTGGTGATGTATCTGTTGACGGTACCAGCACTCGCCATGGTAGCGGGTGGGTTCGCTTCCGGGTCTCCCTACGCTACAGTGGGGGCGCAGAGGGAGATGATCACTATGATTGCCTACGAGTTCCCCCTGGCCACCGTTCTCATCGCCCTGGCGTGGAGACTCTCAGTTCTGGGCGTCGCAAATCCGTTCAGCCTCTCCGCCCTCACCGCGACCCCGGTATGGGCAATGGCCGGGCCTCTTGGGGCGGTGGGAGCGGTCCTCCTGCTCATCGTCCTGATCTTGGTCACCCCGGGTGAGCTTTCCCGGGTCCCCTTCGATACTCCGGAGGCCGAGACTGAACTAGCAGGTGGACTGATAGTAGAATATTCCGGTAGGAACCTTGCCATGTTTTATCTCGCGCAGGGAGTGAAGACGGTCGCGATGACTAGTGTGATCGTAGCGCTGTTCTTTCCCTGGGGACTCTCCGGGCTCATCCCAGGAAGCCCGGTGACAGGGTTCGTGGCCGACCTCATCTTCTACGTGATTAAGGTGCTTGCTGTGGTCTTTATCTCCGTCTCCGTCATCAGGGTCGTCATGGCCCGATTCCGTATTAATCAGGTGGTCACCCTGTACTGGGTATTCATCGGGGGGTTGGGAATTCTGGGCCTCCTCCTCCTCGTTCTGGACAGTCTGGGAGGGGTCTAGATATGGTGCTGCTTCCCATGCTCCCTGAAGTGATCAAACAGCTCTTCTCTGAACCGGCAACGAACAAATTTCCGGCCAAGTATCTGCCCCCCTCCGTCACCGAATACCTCCGGCAGGTCGGAGAAGGAAAAGTCCTCATGAATCCTCCAGTCAGCATTCCCCCGAACTTCCGAGGAAAGATTGTTTACGAGCGGGACGCCTGCACTGGCTGTACCTTGTGCGCCCGGGTATGTCCGTCTCACGCGATTGATATACTCCCTGAGACAAAGAGAATGCGGATCTGGATCACCCAATGCATCTTCTGTTCCCAGTGCACCGATGCCTGTCCCAAGAACGGCCTCAGCATGAGTGGAGAATTCCTCCTCGCCGACGAGGACCGGTTTTCGGAAGCGCGGATCGTGGAATGAAAATTATCCGTTTTCAATCCGGGAAGACGAATAAAAAAACTATCTTTTTTTTTCAGAATACACAGAGTTGCGGATGAAGAATGTCCGATGGTATCCCAGATTTGTTCAATTCAATTCAAAATCTTCAGGATACTTGATATGAGCGGGTTCTTACCGGAATATCTTTGAGCCATCCTGGATGCATTATTCCTTTACCATCACCATAATCCGTCGGATCAGACT
This sequence comes from Methanomicrobiales archaeon, assembly GCA_028678905.1. Lineage (GTDB taxonomy): Archaea > Halobacteriota > Methanomicrobia > Methanomicrobiales > JACTUA01 > JAJRCM01. Next base: position 6,900 of record JAJRCO010000128.1, on the reverse strand, counting down.
TTTATGCACCCGCTGTTCATGATACTGGAGTAGGGTGAATGGAGCGATCAGGTTCCGGATATCCCGATGGCTAATCAGGACCGCTCTCCGCCCCGGGCGTAAGATCCTATGGATCTCCTGAAGAGCCCCGTGGTAAAGGGAATCGAGACAGGCCGCCCGGATACCCACCGACTGCCCATAGGGAAGGTCCGTTACCACAGCCTCTGCCCGGCAATCGCAGAAAGGCATAGAGGTCGCATCCCCGATGACGACATCCGCATAGGGAATGTTCCGGCGTGCGCCGGATACCATCAGCGGATCCGCATCTCCCCCGCAGATCTCTGCTCCGATCAGTTGTGCCTCCAGCAGCATCCCCCCTGTACCGCAAAAGGGATCGATGAGCAGTTCGCCTTTTTGTACCAGGGAGAGATTGACCATGGCCCGGGCGAGACGGGGCAGCATTACCCCCGGATGGAAGAAGGGGCGGCGGAGAGGATCCCGGTACAGGTACGCTCCCCGGTCGATGCGGGTAAGAACCCGCCCCAGATAGGCCTGGGTACCGGTGATGATCAGGCGGAATTCCTCTCCAGGGTGCTCGAGGGATACCTGGCCGGAGATATGCATCCCGATCAATCGTTCCAGTGTGAGCTGGGAAAGACCAGGGGAGGACCCCTGCACCTTCTTCACCCGCACGCGGAAGGGCTCTGTAGAAGTCAATCCGAGGGAAGACAGAAGGGTGAGGATATTAATCTCGGTTGCGGGACACTGGCCGAGGTACTCCATGACGGTATGGGTTAACGCAAGTCGCACGGTCTCTGAAACAGCGGGGCACTCCGCAATCGCCACCTGGGGACCACACTCAATCACCCTGCCTACAGACTCGATCTCGGCACAGGGAAGGGCAGGATGTTCACCGGATAATTCGAAGAGAACCCGCACCGACCGCCCCTATCTCCTGCGGAAAAGATCGTCGATTTCATGGATAGCCGGCTCTTCCGATTCTGCGGTATGATGGATCTCCTTCCTCAATTCCTGGACACTCTTCTGCTGCGCAGCAACCAGCTGATCAAGCGCAGTCTTTTGTTCCGCGGTCATGGTACAGAGTTTATTCACCATCGACTCCAGCGGGGCAATCCGGTCGGAACCTGCAGCGGAGAAGGTGCCAGTGTTACGCAGATCCATGCTGATGCTCTGCAGTCTTCCCACCGACTTTTCCAGTTCCTGGACCCGCAGCTCTAGTGCGTTGGTACGGTCCAGCGATGTTCTGATATCGGAAAGGACCTGCTGGATGTTCTGCAGCAGGGCATCCATCTTCTCCATTCGGGTGGTTATCGCCTCATCAGATTCAGAAGGAAAAAGAAGATCCATGTCGCTCTTAAGATATTCATGGGTTAGCGAGATAAAGAAAGCGATTCCGTTGAGAGAGATGATTGGCCTACACCAGGAAAGATCCCGGGAACCGGGTATATCACTATATGCGCCGACATTCTGAAATGGGAATCATGCGCATACTGAGTGATGATGTCCCGCAATCCACCCAGATACCGGATGATGCTACCGTTGATATTTTTGTTCCTATTATTCGGCATCCTGTACACGGGTTGCCTCTCCTCTACCGCAGGGGAGAATGCGGTCAGGGTGGAGATCCTTGAAAAAAATCTGAGCCCGTCAGAGCTGGGTGAATGTACCTATCGAACCACCATGGCGGTGACCAATAACGGCACGATGGATATCCATGCGCTCTCTATCATCGTTGAGATCTATGATCCCGGAGCGCAGAAGGTTGCAGCACAGGAGAGTCTCCCCCTGGGAGATCTGCGATCGGGTGAAACGAGGAATGCTATCTCCATCCTGCAGGCTCACTGTCGGCTGAATTACACCCTGCGTGCGTACGCACGGTATTGAACCACGAGGTTCAATCAACACACTATTCATCCCAAATAGGGTACCTGCTCCATGGTTACAATATATTAGCACTCTTGACGAAGCTGGCGCTGTATGCAAGCAAATAGGCCATTGTTGATCGTGGCTCTGCTCGCAGGCCTGATCCTTCTGGGAGGATCAGCCGGAGCATCCAACCTGACTCTTAGTAAAGGAGTTGATGGAGGTACCAGTTATCAATCCGGTGAAAACATCACCTGGATAATCGCAGTAACCAATCATAATGCAACTATAGAAACGGGAGTACAGGTGATTGAACAGATCCCCCCAGGGTGTATCATCGAGGAATATCTTTCTCATAATGGAACCATTGCAGGTAATGTCTGGACCATCGACCTCGCCCCAGGCGCGAATGAGACTTTGAAACTCAATATGTCCTGTACATCGATCTGTGGCTCTCGATCGTTCGTAAACACCGCCCGCATCATCTCTCCAGATCCGAGTCTCGATGATAACGCGGCAGACAACAATGACACTGCCTCTGTTACGGTCACCGCCCCCCAATGCCTTTCGTCCAATCTCAGTCTGGCAAAATCCGTGGTAGGGACGGGGACCTATCGGTCAGGCGACAACATTACCTGGCGTGTTGATCTGAGAAACAACAATGTCACCGAATCCCTGCCGGTCACGGTAACCGAACATATCCCCACCGGATGCGTCCTTCAGAATTCCCAGGTATCGGAGGGAACATTCCAGGGCGGCATATGGTCGCTTAATATCGCTGCAGGTTCGACGGAGACCCTCCAGATAAATGTATCCTGCACCCGGTTATGCGGCTCCCAAACTATCACCAACATTGCCAACATCACCTCCCCGGCCGGTGTCGATGTAAACCTGGCCGACAACAACGTAACCAGCACCGTAACAGTCGAGGGTTCGACTTGCGCGAATATCACCGTTAGGCCAATCACCCTCAACCTGAAAAGCAAGGGTGTGCTGACGGTATTCTTTACGGTGGGAGGCCAGTTAAAGGCGGTCGCGGAGGAAGATGAGGAGGAAGTGGAGGACACAGGCGCAGTCCACATCAACCCGAAGGGAAGCACACTTGCCTGTAACGAGGTCAATGCAAGCAGGATCCTCTTTTCCATGAAGGACGGAGGAACAGTAATAGGTAAATTCCAGCGACAGGCACTCGCGTTTGAGGTAACAGAGGGAATGTCACGCCTCGACTGCGAGGGTACGATCCTCTTTACCGATGGCAGGTCCGTCTCCATACAGGGAAATAACACCATAAAAGTGATCCATGCAGAAGCAGCCAGGAAGCAATCCCTAATCCTGCGCATCCTGGTGTTCATCGGCCTGGTATCTGATACAGAACTGGGCGAAAATGTCGAACAGACGCCTGCTATGACCATCAACATAGATGACATCAAGAACCTCGGGCAATTGAAAAAGATACTAAAGACCATCACCCCAGAAGAAGAAACAGCAGGAAGAGATACTGCAGTTACCACCACGACTCCTGGAAAAGACAAACAGGACAATAAGGGAAACGAGAACAGTAACGGGAAGAAAGATACTCCCCCTGATCAAAGCAAGGGCAAAGGAAAAGGTAATTCCTAACCCCAACTATTCTTTGGCAGAAAAACCCCCCATTTCATTCGCATGAGTGCCCATTACCCCAGGAGCTTTCGAAAATGAAATAGCGGTAAAGATTAGTCTATGTAGCCTTATTCACGAATGCCGGTTGACTAGTCTCTCAGTTATTGCTTATCCAGTTTTTGCAAGAATATCTATTGGGCGAAAAAGGAGGTCTTTTAGATGAAAGGATTATCTTTTGCCGACTTCTCGGAGCTCATCCGGATCGAGCGGCCTGTTTCATCGAAGAGATACATCTCCGGATCCTTGAGCAGATCGAGTGCGTTAATTTTCATGTCGATCAATTGCGAATAGGTGAAAAAGGCACCGAGAATATTGGACTGGTCCTCGTACTGGATCTCGACGCCGGTTTCCCTCTTGGCAGCGGTTATGATCTGGTGCATAGCATGGCTAGGTGCGCTTATGGATAATGAATATTACCCCCACCTTGAAACCAACCGGCGACTTTTCAGGAAAACGAGAGATGACGTCATTTCCTTGCAGGGATTTTTCCCTGAAATATAGGCCAGGCCATAAAAAAAAGATTTCCTTTTCCCTAAGTAAGCTTCTTTAATGCGGCCTTCACGAATGCAGGAATGTCCGGGGGAGCCCTGCTGGAAATCAGGTTGCCATCTTCCACCACGTCTGCATCGATATACTCGGCACCGGCATTCTTGATATCTTGGACGATAGACTTCCAACCGGTCACTTTTCTTCCGCGTAGTACATCTGCAGTGATCAGAAGCTGTGCAGCATGGCAGATGGCAAAGACGGGTTTACCGCTATTCATGAAATCCCGGGCAAACCGGACCGCATCCTCTTCAACCCGCAGCTTATCAGGTGAATATCCTCCCGGTATGAACAGGGCGTCGAAATCATCGGATGTCACTTCACTGACCGATTTATCGATGTGCACCGGTGTCTTTTCTTTCTTTCCATGAACGGTGCTTCCTTTTTTCAGGCCTACATGAACGAGTTTGTGGCCAGCGTTACGAAATGCTTCCGCAGGTTTGGTGTACTCAACATCCTCAAACTCATGTAATACGCCCTTTATTGACAATCAAAAAGAGAATAAATGTTAGTCGTGAAGTTATTAACTACCGAACATTGAACATTAACGGTATCCCACAGTCAATACAGACCCATCCTCGGAGGAATTACGACTAGCTACCACAATGACTCACGAGCCGCATCCTGGACGAACCCATTCTACCGGGGAGGAATTACGACTAGCTACCACAATGACCTCAAGGAAGTCATAGTTATCGAGATCTGGCACACTACCTAGCCGGGAAGAAGAAAACGATGCCTAACTTCTCCACTCCTGAATACAAATTGAAAGGCAGGATTTGGAAGAGATGCACAGAAAGATCCTGAACATTTCCTACGCTGACTGGAAGGAGATGGGGTTCTCGAAACGACGCTGCATTACCTGAAAAAGAATGCGGAAGGGAACAGACCTTTCACTACGAACAGGCATATGAGGGAGAGGCTGGAAAGTTGGTGTAGCTAGTCTCTTTAATCAAACTAGAATTTTAAACCCTTTATAACAAACATATTCACAAAAGCTTTTTTGAAATGTTACCTTATCAAGTGAAGTCGAATTTTAGGAAGCTAAGAAATTCATCGAAGAAATTTTTTAAGATATTTGGGGAAGATTAGAAATCTTTATTGTGCATCTTAATAATTCCCCTTACATGCTTAAAAGTTACCTTAAATTTTCTTTCTTGGTTCTGGCATTGACATTAATGGTTTCTGGCGTGTTGGCTGTCGATTATTCAATCTCATCTCTGGATACCACCGGAGTGATATTTACCGCTCCTACTAAAGGGTTATATCAATTTACGATAACTGGTGGAGCTTATACTCATAGTATCTATTGGGATCCGATTATATGGGAAACTAATGTTTGGGTATATATTAATAAACCCGTGCAATGGGGAAATCCAGATCAGTATGGGCAGCATTTAATAAATTATGATTGGAATTTTGGAGGACCATCAAGTACTTCTCGTGATGAAGCAGAAGCACTTGGTATTGGCAAAAATACCCTTATTAATTTAAATCAAGGAGAATATGTTATTTTAATAATTGAGGATGGATCTGATTACTATTCTGATAACGAAGGATCCGTTTTTGTAAATGTCGGAGAGTATATCCCAAGTCCGACGGTTGCGGAATTCACTGCGTCACCAACAGAAGGATTTGCACCGCTTACTGTGCAGTTCACAGATTTTTCAACAGGAGAGGACATCACTTCCAGAGTTTGGCAATACAAACTGAGTTCAGATACCAGTTGGATAACGTTCAATCCGGATAGCACCTTAACTTATAATTTTTCAAATGCTGGCCTCTATGACATCAAACTCACGGTAACTGGCATGGGCGGATCTGATGACGAAATTAAAATCACTTATATCAATGTTCAAAACCAGCCAATAATTGCTACATTTGGATATTCGCCGCAACATCCAACCGTGATTAATACGATTACTTTTACCCCGGATATTGTGGATACGAATGGAAAATACAATTATTTATGGCAGTCTAGCGATGGATCCACTTCATCAACTAGAGTGTTTTCCCATCAATTTAAAAGAATCGGATATTATTATGTTAATTTGACGGTTTCAGATCCAACAAATCCTCTATTGACTGGAAAAACAGAACAAAAAATAATGGTGGTTTGTGGAGGAAAAGAATCGAAACCAGTTATTGTTAGTTTAGGAACAAAAGTCGTTCAAATTAATGGAAATACCATCTGTAGACAAGAACCGTATAAAACTGAATCTGGAGAAGTTCTCCAAGTATGTAAAAGAAATGATACCAATACAGGTGCGCAAATTATGTTTATGGCCTATAACGGCCCCATCAGCGGTAATCCGACGGTAGTAGGTCACTGCGCTTATTCAGTGGGGTCTAACCTTATGTTTTACACCTATGCGAATAATAATAAAAATCCAGATGAGGATTGCTTCCTCTCTACCAAATGGATTTCAAAAGATTATGAAAAGGACGATGATGCAAAGGTGGGCAGCCCATATTATCCCGATGGAGACAGATTATTAGATTGGACTGTTTCAACCCTTTCCTTGTCTACGTATGAATTGAGAGTGGTCGTGAGTCATTACAATTATAATTGCGGGTGTTCTGGTCCCCTCCCCGTATGTAATGTATTTGATACCAGAACGTGGAATCTAGTATGCACCGGAAAAAATGCTATACCGGAATGTTCTAGTAAAAAGGCTTATGTTTGCGATCCACCTGAAGGAAGCAAAGTTGGGGAAGACAAATTAATGTCATTAGAGATTTTGGCAATATAAATAATTAGTTTTTCAATCAATGTTTTCATACTTCGATTCATAATAAAAATGCCCTAGGCCTTACCAGCCATCAAAAATG
>JAJRCO010000087.1 GCA_028678905.1 Methanomicrobiales archaeon | reverse complement strand
TACTATATCTCTTTGGTATTAAAAAAATTCTGTAAAAAACTTTGAGGCCATTAAACAGTCCTTTCAAAGGAGAAGTATTTGAAAAATTCTACTAGATCGGTCACTTCTCCCGCCGGCTCGTCATCAGCGGGGACTGCTGATATTCCTGGAGGGAAGAGTACTGGGGTATGGAAGTACTGTCCCGGGAGACCGCGTACACGGAGCTGCATGCCCGCCTGATCGGGAGCTATGCGCTTGATGCCCTGTTCGGGAATCAGGTTGCATCCGGCATGCCCACCATGGAACAGGCCCAGGAGTTCCTGAGGGGGATCACCCGGTGCAGTGGAGAGCGCTATCAATCGGCGGGGATGGGATCACCGTTTCCGTGGGGACAGGGTGGTGGGCCCTGCCCTGGTGGAAGATGGGGTTCCGGTGCACCTGGCCTTCTTCCGTTCCTGACGGAATTCCGGAGGAGGGGAATGTGCGGTGCACCTCGCCAGCGTCCGGGAGCGGATGCGGTTCCGGAGCATACGGTGAGGGAAGGGCCGCGACAGACAAGCCCTATCTGTCTCTCCTACCTCTTCGGTATATGCTGGCGATAGATCTGTTCCAGCACCCTTAGGTCCTGTATGGGTGTGGGGATCACCCGACTCTGGTTTTCCAGGATTGCCGCTGCCAGATCGCGGAAGATCTGTGCCTCCTGGGACGCGGGTGCGTGCTCCACCACCGCCTTGCCTTCGAGTTCACAGGCCTGGATGACGGGACTGCGTGGAACGAAGCGGACAAAGCCTGTCCCCAGGTGTGCGGCAAAATCCGGTATCATCGCCCGTTCAAATGCCTCATCCCCATTACTATTGCAGATGATTCCGGCCAGGCCGGTCTCCCCCCTGCGAGCGAGGCGGCTGATCGCCCGGGCGATGTTGTTGGCTGCGTAGATGCTCATGAATCCACCGGAACAGATGAGGTAGATCTCCTTGGCAAATCCCTCCCGTATGGGCATGGCAAACCCGCCGCAGACGACGTCACCCAGCACATCATAGATCGCCACATCGATATGGTAGGTCTCAAAAGCTTTGAGGTCTTTAAGGATCTGCAGGGCGGTAAGTACGCCACGGCCTGCACAACCGATGCCCGGTTCGGGGCCACCTGCCTCCACCAGATAGATACCCGTGGGGGAGCGATATACGATCTTGTCCAGCTGTATCGCGTACTCATCCTTCCCCACCCGCAGCTGTTCCCGGTAGGTCTCCAGCACCGCAGGGATAAACCGTCCACCGGCAAGGATTCGCGTGGAATCCCGCTTGGGATCACATCCCACCTGCATCACCGCGTATCCCGCCTCGTGCAAGGCCGCCGACAGGTTGGAGGCAATCGTGCTCTTCCCGATCCCTCCTTTCCCATAGATTGCAATCTGTCGCATCTCGTCACCACCTCGCACTGTATCGTCTCTCCTTGGAACGCCACCCCATGATCCACTCGTTCTGGACGCACTCGAACAGGTTCAGAACTCCGGTGTACCCGAAGTACTCCCGGTTGATGAACCGGAACTGGCGCATCATCCGCACCACCTCCACCACATAGGGATGTCCCAGCCCTTCGCTGGCATGCCGTTCGATGGTGCTCCCAAAGATCACCTTCGGCCTCAATTCGAGGAGGCTCTTACGCGTCTGGTAGACGTCAGTGCCATACACCACTCGTGGCGTCAGGCCAATCGCGGAGAGTTCTTCCTCCAGCAGAGCCCGGACCGTTGGCAGGGAGGAATACAGGGCGACCATCACCGGTGTCATCTCCATCTCTTCGGTCACAAACCGCACCAGAGGAATTCCCACCGTGGCATCGGCCACGATCGCGGCGGGAGTTCGGTAGAGAAAGCGTGCCATGGGCCATTTTCTGCGGCAGGTGGCCATGACCATCCGCTCTCCTTCCGCGACCATCTTCTCTGTCACCGAGGTGGCATCAAACCGTTCTCCCAGCGCAGTCAGCCAGCGCTCCGTGTTGGTCAGTCCGATAGGCAGGGGGATCCCCGCACAGACCGGCTCCACGCCGTAGGTACGCTGCAGATACTCCACCGCTTTCTGTCCCGCGTCATGGCTGAGCAGAAGCGAGGCCTCCGCGGCGCCTGCCTGGGCGATCTCGCTCAGCGGAGTCCGGTGGGTCAGAGTGGATACCACGCGGATACCCATGCGGGAGAGCGTATCCTTCACCCAGGCCAGGTCGGCAGACCAGGTGGGGTTGGCGTTCGCCTGCGGTGCGATGAGGCAGATCGAGCGGGGAATCTTCTCCGGATCCCCACAGACGAGTCTCTTCAGCATGGTATCCAGGGCGATATCGATCCCGTCGTACTGGGATCCGCGGAACCCCGGGCAGGGAATAGGCACCAGGGGGAAGGGAACCTCCGGCTGCAAGTCCTCACAGACCGCTACGATGTCATCGCCCACGATCTCCGGGCCGCAGGCGCTGATCACGAACAGGGCAGTGATGGGGAGCTCCCGGGCCTGTCGGATCGTGCGGGCAAGGGTATCCTCGCCCCCATGCACGATCTCATCGGTGCACAGTTTGGTACAGAGGGTGATCGTCTCCATGTAGTCGCATTCCTGGGAGGCAAAGGCATTGTTCACCAGATACTCACATCCCTGAGGAGAATGTGCGAGCAGCGCAGACCGGCTCACTCCCAGGGCGGTCAGGGCCGCGCCGTGAAAGGCGCAGCGGAGGTACGGATCCCGGCATTTCTCGGAGAGGCTCGAATACCCCTCACACGGCGGCTCAGCGGGATGCGGGTCCATACAGCATACCTCGGAACAATCGTGACCGGGGGAGATGTGCGGTCTCCAGCGCCTGACGGATCAGAGAGGCGATATTGGTGATCCCCCGGAAGCCGTACTGAGGCTGGAACAACGGATTCATGAGGGTGAGGTTCACCACCGGACAGGGGGGAAACCGGCCCGCATTTCCAAAGAAGATGGCGTTGTCGTAGTTGCGCACGATCGCCTCCAGCTCCTCCTCGGTCTCTTTCGAGGAGCGGAAGCTTCCCAGGCGGAAGAGCCCCCGGGTGAGGAGGATCTCCGGGTTCACCCCCGTTTCCAGCAGGAACTTGATGCTGGGCATCCGCTCCTTGATGGTATAGGGATGCACATTGATCACCACGGGATGGGCGCCGAATTCCTCCGCCATGCGGGCCAGGGAGAGTGCCCGTATGGGCCCGGGGAACTCCGAGATCTCGATGATCGCGGTCTTCCCCTGCAGGGCCTGCCTCAGATAGGCAAGGTCGGAGGTCACCGCACGGGTCTCCCGGGCGATCACCTCCCGTGCCTTCTTCCCGAGGCCCAGGGGTTCCGCGACCCCCAGAAGCCATTCTTCGGTGGCCAGAAGTCCATACGGCTGCCC
>JAJRCO010000236.1 GCA_028678905.1 Methanomicrobiales archaeon | reverse complement strand
GGTCCGTTCATTCCGAGAAAATAAACAGAAATAAATCTCTTTTTTATCTAGCTGAATGAGTGAATTATCTTTTAGTGTGTAATTCCACTTGAAAAGGTGCAAATCGCTGTATAGGAACATTTCCCTGCACCTACGGAATCTTCTTTATCTTTTCTTCTCCTAGCTCATATCTTCTTTAATAGACCCCGGCCTTTATCCGTTCCTGTTCGCGGAGTATGTCTACCGCACGTATCTTTTCCCCCTGTAAGTGGAGGATCCGAACTAAGCGGTAGAGGGACGCGGGACTCAAATTATACTGTAGGAGAATTCCGGCGATCATCCTGGGAGTGAGATTCATTCCCTGTTCCTTACGATCCTTGATTGTGGAGAGGCACTGACTAACCCGTCCGGGTTTCCTGGTACGATGGGCAATCCCTTGGTGTTTCCGAAGAATACCCTCCAGTTCACGATATATGGTTTCTTCACCGATGAGGTCAATCAGCCGGGAACAAAGCTGAGAAATTTTTGTCATTTATACAATAAATGATAGTCAAAATTCTATATATTCTTTTTCTTACGCCAATATCATGTCTATCATTCAAAAATATCAATTGTAGAATAATTGATAATTATATATAGCCCGAACAAGATATAAGCGAGCCCTGCACACTATTATACCGTGAAGATCGCCATCCTCGGCGGGGGACTCACCGGAATAACCCTCGCCCGCCTCTATTCAGAAAAAGGCCATGAGGTGGTGGTATTGGAAAAGGAGAAGGAATATGGAGGATTGTGCCGCTCCCGCACCGATCAGGGGTTTACGTTCGATACCGGAGGTTCTCATATCATCTTCAGCCGGGATACCGAAGTCCTCGCCTTCATGCTTCGGATGCTGGAACACAACCGGGAGATGCGGAAGAGAAATACCAAGATCTATCACCGGGGTTGCTACATCAAATATCCGTTTGAGAACGGCCTTCACGAGCTGGAGAAGGAAGAATGTTTCTTCTGTATCAACGAGTTCATCAGAAATCTCATTGCTGTGGAGAAGGGCGAAATCAAACCACCCCATAACTTCCACGAATGGACCTACTATACGTTTGGAAAAGGCATTGCCAATCTCTATCTAATCCCCTACAACGAAAAGATCTGGAAGTATCCTACCCAGAGGATGTCCTGCCACTGGGTGGAAGGGAGGATCCCCCGACCACCAGTGGAGGATGTTATTAAATCGGCAATCGGAATGGAGACAGAAGGATACACACACCAGATCCGGTTCGCGTACCCCCGGTCGGGAGGGATAAAAGCCCTGGTGGAGGCGATCGCGGCCCCCATCGAATCCACGATCAGATGCGGGTTTGCCGTCTCGGCATTAGGGAGGCAGGGCGATCAGTATGTCATTGGTAACGGGGAGGAAGAGATCATGGCCGACCGGGTGATCTCCACGCTTCCGGTACAGGCGCTCCTGAACGTCTTACCGGATGTACCTCCAGAATTGCTGGTAGCATGCGGGAATCTCCAATATAACTCCCTGTACTGTGTGGGGATTGGGGTGAAGGGAGAGGTCCCCCCCTATTCCTGGGTTTACATTCCGGACCCACGGACTGGACTTTTTAACCGCATCTCCTTTCCCTCGGGTTACAGTCCGGAAACCGCCCCTTCTGGCCATGCATCGATTCTGGTGGAAATCACCTTTCGGGAAGGGGATGAGGTGGACTCCTTTCAAGAAGACGAGATTGTGGATCAGGTCCTTACTTCCCTACAGGCGATGCAGCTCATATCGGGACCCGAGGATGTCGTATATACTTACATAGAGCGGCAGCGCTATGCCTACGTGATCTATGACCTTGACTACCAGAAAAATATCGCGCTGGTCCGTGATTTCGTCCGGTGCCGGGGGATCGGTCTGGTGGGGCGGTTTGCCGAATTTGAATATCTGAACATGGATGATTGTATTCGACACGCGATGAATTTTGTGCGGGAGCACCCATGCGGGTAAATTTTATCGTGGAAGACCTGTCCCTGTTTAAATACATCGGTTCCACCACTGCAGCGAGGATGCTTTACCGAGCACTGAAGGGCTTTCCCGATCTCGAGGTCACGTGGAATTCCCCAGAAAAAGACTTCGATCTGGTACACTACCATTCGTTTGGCCCTTTCGCCCTCTGGTATAAATGGCGGAGTGGGGGGCTGGCCGTGGTCACCGCCCACTCCACGCCGCGATTGAACCGACAGAACCTGGCCCTGGCCGGTGTCATCAATTCTTTTTATCCGCCTGTCTACCGTTCTTTCGATCACATCATCACCATCTCCCAGGGTTCTTCCCGGGAAGTTGCGGAGATGGCTCCCGACGTTCCCACCACCCTCATTCCGAACGGGGTTGATCGAACTCTGTTCCACTCGGATCCGGAAAAGCGTGTGCGCTTTCGGGAACGATATGGTATCGGGAAAGACGATTGGGTAGCTCTTACGGTAGCTCAACAGACCCCTCGCAAGGGGATTCTGGATTTCATTGAATTGTTCCGGATGCGTCCCGAACTACGGGGGATATGGGTGGGAGGATTCCCTTATGGAGTGCTCTCCAAATCGTACTGGAGGATCCAAAACGCAAAGAAAGAATGCCGGGAGAACGTGATATTTACCGGATTCGTTCCCGATATCACCGAGGCGTACAGCGGGGCAGACCTTTTCTTTATGCCATCCTATGCAGAAGGGATGTCCATCGTGCTGCTGGAGGCACTGGCGAGCGGCCTTCCCTGCGTGGTGCGGAGAATCCCAGAGTTCGAGGAAGTATTTGGCCCTGAAGGATTATATTTCTCTACAACCGATGAAGCTGCAGAGGTAGTGATGGAGAAAGAACGTCTTCGTGCCACCGCGGAAAAGTCAAGGGAGTTCAGTGCGCGGTTCGATATCGATCTAATTGCCCGCAAACATCATCGTCTGTATCAGGAGCTGGTCCATTCATGATCTCTGTCATTATTCCTGCGTATAACGAAGAAGAGAATATCGTCCGGTGCCTGCGGTCCTTAACGAGGCAGACTCTCCCGCGTGAAGAATACGAGATTATTGTGGTTGACGGTAATTCCAGAGACCGCACCAGGGAACTTGCAGAGCCCTATGCGGACCAGGTATTGATTCAGACCAGCAAGAAAGTGGGTGGGGCAAGGAACGACGGGATACTGACCGCCCGGGGGTCTCTCATCGCGACCACAGATGCGGACTGTGTCTGTCCACCGACCTGGCTTTCGACTATCCGACAGGGGTTTACCGGATCGGATGTTGTGCAAATGTATGGACCCGTGGATCCCATTGAAGAGGGATTAAACTATCGACTTTCCCTGGGAGCGATCAATCTCCTCTCCAGCGGAGGCTATCATACCGGAATTCTCTACTATACCCTGGGGTGTAACACCGCCTTCCGTAAGGATGCGTTCATCGATGCAGGCATGTACCGGTGTATCGATGCCGGCGATGATCTGGAGATCGCCCTGCGTATGAAGCAGTTTGGCCGGGTGCTCTGGAGCAGGGAAATGCGCGTTGGATTCTCCATGCGCCGATACCGGCAGTTCGGCACCCTTAAATCTCTCTACGAATGGCTGTATATCGTCGCACACGGGGGAGAGACAGATAAATTTTCCTACTCCCGTAGAGAATACAAATGAGTTCCCCGGCATCAGGTGTGGCAGGGGACTTTTTTCAGTGCGACCGTGTGGGCGAATATCTGGGTGTCGAGCTTCTTTCCCTCTCTCCGGACAGAACGACCGTCCGGATGGAGATACAGGACAGGCACCTGAACCTCTTTGGGACTGTTCATGGCGGTGTGATCTTTTCTCTGGCCGATATCGCGTTTGGACTTGCAGGCAATGCGGAAGGGATATCAACCGTTGCCATCGATGCCACTATCTCATACCTGAAATCAGCCCGGTCCGGGACGTTGCACGCTGAAGCTCGCAGGTTTTCTTCCCAGGGTCGGCTGTCCTCTTATCAGGTGATAGTAACCGATCAGAACGGCGAAGAAATCGCTCTTTTCATGGGCATGGCTTACCAAAAATCCAGTCCTCCGCTGCTGCTCCGGGAATGAATACCACCATTTGATGAATCGAGGAAGGAATAGTGTAGCAGGGATGTAATCTCCATGGTCGCACCCCTTGAACACCGCGATACCGAACCGCTGGATGCCATTATCCTCACTCTTCGGGACCAAATCGCGCGGGAGAAGAATTTCCAGGAATCTGCTCTCTGGAAAATACGCTTGATCGAACGGGAGATCCAGTACTACCAGCGTCAGGTCACTTCCTTTTCCCTGATGCTGGAGGTGCCCCGGGAGGTCGTGGCCCTGAGAAAAGAGAACCAAGTGCTTGATGATTCTCTGCTCATCGAGCGGGATCGTCTCCAGGTAATTCTGGAAAGCCTCGAAGAGGATGACCTCCGAAAGATGGGACAGGTGCTCCTTGATGACCTGGAGCGTGAACTCAATCGGGATCTGGCGGCGGAACGACAGGAAGCGCTATCCCGGATCCTCGAGGCATATGTGGATACCGGGATGCATCACCTGGAGCGCTGTCAGTCAATGGTAGTCTCCCTTTCGCATCGCACAGAGAACCTGGAGAATGAACTTTCTCTCTCTCAGTGCGAAGAATCGAGGCTGGGACGGATGCACGAACTCGCCGTCCAATTCCTCAGGGAACATGAAGCTGCGACCTACGGTGATTTCCGGGCTCACATCATGCGGCTTCTGGGGATTGAAATAGAGAGAGACCTAAAAGAGGCAATCCGGCGCATCCCGCGGTGAATTACCCTTTTTTACGGGAACGGTTTCGGATCAGCTCCCCGGTCGAACGGATCAGGTTTGGTGAGAGTGGTCTGGAGAACCACCCGCGGAGCCACTGCAGCTGCAGTCTTCGTATTCTCATCCGGGCTTCGAAACGATTGGGTTTCCGTGCGGCCATCGTATCAACCATAGGCGACACCGGGTAAAAACCTTTGGCGATCCACAAACGTCTGATTAAGAGTAGTATTCCCAATCTGACCTCAAGTCTACCAACTCTATATCTCCTGTCTGCCGAACCAAAGGCCTTACAAGGTGTCGCCAACGATAGGAGATCTCAAGAACATAGAGGAGTCGTATAATCCCCGCTCCGGTAACAATACCTTGAAACCTTTGCTTATCTATGTTACTCCAGAGACCATGCCCCGGTACCCCTTCCTCATCTCAATCCCCCATGGAGGCCTGATCGTGCCGGAGGAAATCGGGGATTGTATCGCTCTTGAACCAAAAGAGATCATCTATTACAGCGATCCCTTTACCCGGCAGCTGTTCGATTACCGGGACCGGGCTGAGATGGTGCTAGACTCCACAATCTCCCGCATGGTGATCGACCTGAACCGGCCTCCGTATGCCCTCCCGCCCCGGCATTCCGACGGCGCGGTAAAACTGACCACCTCTGACCGGAAACCGGTGTACTTCTCTGGGAAAGACCCGGATATCACCCTGATTCACCGAATGATGATGCGCTATTACTTCCCCTACCATGCTCGGATCGACCAGGTGCTGCAGAAGGACTCCATCGGGATCGCATTTGACTGCCACAGCATGCTGCCCCTCGGCCCTCCCGCATCCAGAGATGCAGGGAGAGAAAGGCCCCTGATCTGCCTGGGGAATAATGGTGACCGGGATGGGAAGGCCAAGAAAGGACGTCTGGCTACTTGCAGTGCCGCATGGATGGCCGCTCTTGCCGATGCTTTCCGTGCCGAATGCCAGCTGGGTGATGAAGTCGCTATCAATGACCCTTTTTCGGGCGGATTCATCACGAACGCGCACTACTGGCATACCGGAACCCCCTTTGTGCAGATCGAAGTGAACCGGTCGCTGTACGAACCGGACGACCTCTCTTCTTACCCTGGCATGCATCTCCCCACACTTCGTGACACCATCTGGAATGCCCTGGCGGGTTTCTGGGATGGGGTAATGGAAAAACCGATAGGATGAACCCAGATCGATGGTATCTTCGATATGAGATGAACACTACCTGGGCGCAAGACCCGACCCTCGCAATCCATACGGACCATTCAATCGGAAGACATATCAGCCCTCCTTGTTGATCTTCACCACGTAATCTTGGTGATTTGCTGTGCCGGTAATGAAGATTCGGGGAGGAGATCTCGACCGTGTCGAATACGAGTTCATCTCCTTCAGACCGGGAGAGAATATTCGAACCCTTGGTTATGAGAAGAAGTACCAGCTGAAGCAGGCGAAGGGTGTGGTCAAGGTAACCGCACCAGCCCGTATCCATCTCTCTGTGCTGGATATGAACCGGTTCGCACCAGGAAGACCAGGAGGTGGAGGAATCGGCTTTGCCGTCCAGATTTATTGCACTGCTGAAGTGGAGTGCATCCCGGAAGGGGTGGAGATCGATTACGAGAGAAAACCCATCCTTGAACACCTGACCCAGGTGTTTTCCCGGGTTGTCGGATACACCGGTGGATTCCGGATCCGAGCCCGGGATCATCGGTATAAACATGTCGGCCTGGGTTCCACCAGTACCATTGCGATCGCCACCATCACCGCGATGAATTATGCGCTGGGTTCCCCTTTGCAGACGGATCAGCTCCGCCTGCTCTTAGGCAACAACTTTGTGGAAGAGGTATCGGATGAGATGATCGCCTTTGGTTTTGAGACCGGGGTCGGTCCTGCGGTGAGTGTACATGGAGGAATGGCGATCATGGGTGACGAACTCAGCCTCGCTTACCAGCATTTGTTTGCCGAGGGAAAGGATGTGTATATCCTGATTCCGCCCTCCGAGATCTCGTCCGCAGGTACCCAGGAGTTCGAACTGCTGATGAACCGGGCACGGGATCTCGATTATCGGGACCGGGATCTCAAGGCTTACATGTTCCTCATGGACCTTATCCCTGCCCTGGAACGGACGGATCTGGCCCGCGTCGGAGAGATTGTATGGGAAATTGAGTTCCGCGGATCCAAGCGGGCGGAAGTCGAACATCACGGGTTTGGTATCTACCGATATATGAACCAGCTGCGGGAGACCGGCCTAGAATTTGTGGGCATGAGTTCTGTCGGACCCTCCATCGCCATCATCACCGGGAAAAAGGAAGAGGAGATCAAATCCATTATGGAAAAACTGGGACTGAAACTAGCGATCCACACCCGGGTTGACAACCGGGGGCTCGTAATCGAAACCATATAGCCGAGAAAAAACACCTTTTTCCGCGATCTCCTTATTCGAGGATAACCCCCTGCTCATAAATTCATAATCAGATTCATCAGGTGACCAGTTGATCATTCCAGCAGATTCATTCATTCGAATCCGCCCGGAATGCAGAGGGTTTTTATAGAGAACTGTTGTATTTCGTGCGTGCGTGGCAACATGGGATTCTCTGGAAAAAATGATGATTCGTTATCACTACACCAAAATAACAGATCACGACCATATGCACCCATGATTAAGGGTGATACGATCATGCCGGCGCATGAGATACTCCCTCGAATCTGGAGCTGATGGGAAGGAACATGCATGGCCCGATCCATACTTTCCCTGTCCGATCTGAACCCGGAAGAGATAACTGCAATCCTTGCCGCGACTAAGAGATACAAGAGAGCAATAGAGAAGAGGTCTGATATTCCGGAACTTAAAAACCTTGTTCTCGGGTTGTTATTCGAAAAACCCTCCACCCGGACAAGGACCGGCTTTGAGACCGCGATTCATCGTTTGGGCGGAGATGCACTCTACTTGCAGACAGATAACCTGCAGGCCAGCCGGGGAGAGCCGATAAAGGACACCGCCCGGGTCCTAGGATCCTATCTCGATGGAATCATCGCGAGGGTCTACGCACATGATACGCTCTCCCAGCTACGGGAGTATTCCGGAATCACGGTGATCAATGCACTGAGCGATCTCGAACATCCCACCCAGGTCATCAGCGACCTGTTCACCATTCAGGAGGTGAAAAAAGAGTTTGCCGGCCTGACCCTGGCATACATCGGAGATGGCAACAACGTCTGTAACTCTCTCCTCCTCGGCTCGGCGCTCACCGGGATGCATATGCGGGTGGCCTGCCCGCAAGGATACGCCCCTCATAGCGGCCTCCTCCGCATAGCCAGGAAGCTTGCCCGGGAAAGCAATGCTACCCTGT
>JAJRCO010000329.1 GCA_028678905.1 Methanomicrobiales archaeon | reverse complement strand
TTCGGGATGGAGACTTCTTTAAGAAATATTTTGGTTCCTGATTCAAAGTTCTGGATAACCTGCTTAAAGTCGTCCTCAAAAATGTTGTCCCATAAGATGACCGCAAGATTATCGATCCCCGCCCAGCTCTTGGCCAGCCCCAACGCTGGGCAATTCCTCCAGCCATATCTTGGATCTCATACGTGAACCTGGCGCCCCAGTCGGATCCCGATCCGAGCAGCTCAAGGAAGTGGCCGCGTGTCCCCGGCCTGAGACGATCATGATCTCCTCGATACCTGCGTTGATCAATTTATCAAGAGGACAAAAGATCATCGGTCGGTCATAGACCGGGAGTAGGTGCTTATTGGTGATCTTGGTGCAGGGCATGAGACGGGAACCCGTCCCCCCGCCAGGACAACCCCTTTCATGCTATTTCAACCAGTTACTATTTGATATTATGCGTCGATTCAATCGCCCGACCGTAATATCTAGGGAATACAATACGGTGGTGACTCACTCGTGAACACATGCATGAAACGTTCAATCCGTAGGAATCCGGTGGGTCATATAGTGATGAAGAATTATCATGTTCATAAGAAATAAAAGTCCAACGAGAAGGGCTGTACTGTTTGCTATCCTGAAAAAATTCAGGGGATACTGGTCACCGAAAATTCCGATGCCCAACGGTTCCGAAGAAAAGGGCCAGAGAAATGAGTATCCTGGGCGATATGCCAGAAAGTCTCCGAACAGGTGGATTCCATAGGCTGTCCCAGAAAACAGAAATCCCGCAAGAAGCGGAATTCCGAAGGCATAAAGGATCAATCCCGCAATCACTGCAAATATCACCAATGCTCCGAGGGTATGGAGGAGATAATGGAGCGCACCGGAGATAGGAAAAGCGATTCCCAGAAAGATTTGGGAGACATTCGCTCCTATCCTGATTCCGACATCCATATCCGGGGCATAGGTAAAGAGGATGATGATCCAGGAGTAATCTTTTCGATTATGTTTCAGGGCAACCAGTCCGGCCAAGAGGGCGAAGGCAATGGAATATATAATGTGTTCGAGGTACATGAATCGCCGGGAAAATATCATACAGTACTACGTAAGGAAACAATAAAAATGATCGGTCGATTTTCATGAAATCAGAGAGCGGCACATTAGTTGGCCCGAGTCTGTGTTTCGACCTTGATCAAAGCAAGAAAACGATTCGTTGACTCCCGAATAGAATGCTTAAAGGCGTTGATCGTCCTTGGATCGGGCCAGGCAGCTTTTAATCTTCTCGTAATAGTCACCGCGGTGAGTGTGGAACCTTCTATCACCAACAGATCCGTTGCGTTAGCCAAAGTGAATATCGTGCGCACTGCAGATGAAATGACAATGTTCCAACCATTGGGGTTCCTAGGCTTGGCCTTCCCCTCCACTTCACCCAGAGGAAGGATGCAAAGGAGGGAATGCCGGTGTAGTTATTACTCCAAGGTAAGCGGATTCGCGAAATCGATTCCACCCGTTTACTAAGTATCTGACCAACCCTGTTTGGCAATGAATCTATACAGATCACACCGAAACTTGCCGGGGAATGATCCTCCTTAGATCCACGCCCTACTTCTGAAATAGAGAAGCATCGTGGCCACTACCCCGATCAGGATCATCCAGACCGCATAATATCCGTACTCCCAGGCCAGCTCGGGCATCACGTGGAAATTCATCCCGTATATCCCGACGATAAACGTCAACGGGATGAAAATGGTGGCGATGAGGGTGAGCACCTTCATGATCTCATTCATGCGGTAGCTGAGCCCCGAGAGATAGATGTCGATCATACCAGAAACCATGTCCCGGAAGCTCTCTAACGAATCGATCACGTCGATGGTATGGTCATACAGATCCCGCAGGTAGATTGTCGTTGCCTCCTTGATCAGGGGAGACTCAGATCGTTCAAGGCTGTTGAGAACCTCGCGGAGAGGCCAGACTGATTTCCGCAGTAGTATCATCTGCTTCTTTAACCAGTTGATCCGGTGGAGAGACTGCTGGGAAGAATGGATGACCAGCTCCTCATCCAAATCCTCTATCTTCTCCTCGAATTTTTCCATCACGGTGAAGTAATTGTCTACGATGGTATCAATGAGGGCGTACACCAGGTAATCAGGACCGAATTTACGGATCTTTCCCTCCTTCCTGATGCTCTCGCGCACCGTGTCGAAGGTGTCTCCCACATCCTCCTGGAACGAGATCAGATAATTCGAACCGAAGATGATGCTGATGTGCTCAACCTTGACATCCGTGTCCCGCTCGATGAACGAGAGCATCTTCAGGTTCAGGTAGATGTACGAATCCAGATCCACCAGCTTTGGACGCTGTTTGGTGTTAAAGACGTCTTCGAGGATTAGCGGATGGATAGAAAAACATCTGCCCAACTCTTCAATCAAGGATGCATCTGCCAGACTGTCGACATTGATCCAGGTGACCGTTTCGCTGTCCCGAAAGGGGATGCACTCCGCGATATGGTCCACCTGTCTCTCCTGGAAATGGGTAGCGTCATAATCGATCAGGGTGATACGGACTGGGGCATGGCCCGCGTCGGTCTCACTCCTTACGATACCGGTGGGACTGCCCTTTTCCGAGAACGGACGACGATGGCGTGACATGGTGCGCACTAGTACATAGGAATAACACCGGAAGCAGAATAAGGATGGCGTTGCTAGGCAACGACACCCTTCTTTCGGATGACGCGCTTTTATTTTCGTCTATCATTGCGAGGCATCAGCATCTCGCTGCGGGGAAATGCTACGGATAGCCTGGGAGCATGCGATAGGAGATTCGTGCAGGAATGCCCGTGACCGAACAGGATTATACTGCACCATACCGAAGGCAGGATGCGGCATCAAATTAAAAGGGACTTAATCCTTTCGGTTTCTCCCGGTTTATTATCCTACCGTCGGAGAATCAGGGTTCTGATCTTACTTTCACCCCCCGCACGGCATGCCCTCATATACCCCTCTGGATAATCAGAGTGATGCCGGGCGGGATCGGACCAGCCCCTCCCGGCGTGATCATCCCTGGGGATACCCCGGCGGATGGCGGAAAAAAGGAAGCGGGTCGGGACGCTGGGAGAATTCCTCCGCAAGAGAGAGGCTACGCTCTCCTGTCCGACACGGGAGGCTGGATTCCCCGCATCCTGCATAGAATTCCCGCAGATCTGGTCACGAAAATGTGAAGACTTTGTTGTAAGGTGAAGAAACATGGCTGACTTTGTGCAGACCGGCATGACCAAGACCTCCGTTCGGGAGCTCGCCACCCCGTTTGCCGACATCACGGCTTTTGACGCGCTGATCGAGACGGTGCTCAATGACAATCCGTTCCAGTGTGTGGACTACGAGGAAGCAGGAGTAACCCTGCCCGGAGTGGCCCGGAACCGAGAGGCTTACACCGTTCGGGTGAACTACGAAGACAATGAGGGAAGGAGAATGGGCACGATCACCGCCCGGGCCCCCACCGTGGCGGGATTCGGCACCGCCGCAGCAAATATCCTGGCAGATACAGATCTGGCTGCTGCTCTGGGTGGGAGTGCTGTGCGTGACAGTGCACGTGAAACGTTCTCCTGCCAGCTCCGCTGTCACGACGTCAACGGAGAAGATTATTCCGTGACCATCACCCGCAACCGGGTGCGGATCTCCTCCTACGAGGACGACGCGATCCTTGCCCGTATCGAAGCCTGGGCAGACACTGTCACGGCACTGGCGTGAGTGCGGTACATCGTATCGTACGAGAGACCGTTTTTGGGGAGGATCTCCTCCCTTACCTATCCCCCTGAGGAGGTGACCGAATGGACGGTGAGGCGCTGATCGTGGCGATCTTCGTGGGCGCGGGACTGCTCGCCTACGTGATCGTACCGGGGCTTCTGATCGTGTGGGATATGGTCCTTGACCATATCTCCGCACAGGGACTGTGAGGATGGTCACAGTCCAGACTTTTTTTTATTTCTGATCGGGATCCTTACCGCGTTCCCGAACAGATTCCAGTCCTAGAGAAAGTGATTCAATCAGATATAGGGGTACTTTTCCAGTATTTTTTCGAACATATTATTGCTATCAAGACTATTCTATGGTCGAAAAATCTTAGGAATTGTGAAATTACATTCTAAAGGGAAGCGACTATTTTCCATGTTCAGCAAGGAAGGAGTTCCTTAAATGGTGGTCCGGTCGAATTGCTTGTCATCGGGTGGATTGGCCATCAGGAGATGAAAATAGAGAATGAAGATCTTTTCTATTCGCATCTTGCTACTT
>JAJRCO010000057.1 GCA_028678905.1 Methanomicrobiales archaeon | reverse complement strand
TATAATCACAAAATAGGAAACCTACTGGGCTCGCCCGGGGGAACTTTTTTCTATTCGAATTCTCGATTAGGATTTAATAAGATGTACTCGACAGATTGCGTCCAAGAGCGAAATCGTCACCGTTTCCGTACCGCTTTATTTCAATTCAGCAGGTAATGCACAGTCCACTGGGTTTTCCTGATGAGTTTAATGTGCTTCAGGAGTTTGAGTGAGCCCAGTTTCTCTTCGTCAGAATCAAAGTAACTCCATTCATCGAGGAACTGTATCCCAATATGCCATTGTTCCATCTCCCGGCTGTCCCGGATACCGGACCGAAACATAGCGTCCTTTCCCATATGCGTCTGCCGTTGTAGCTTGTAATCCAGGATTTTTTTTAACGGGGGTCTGAGCCATATTGAATTAACCACTTCACAGACCAGTTCGGAGCCATGGAACTTTTCCTGGATCTTCAATACCAGCGATTGGACATCCTTCCCCTCCAAGTACATGAACACTCCCTCTGCCATGAACAGGAACGGCCCTTTGTGCTCCAGGACAGGCGCCATCCAGTCAAAATCCAGCACCGAAGAGGCGATTAAATGATATCTCTCCGTCTCTTTGAAAAAAACTGTTTTTATCGCTATTATCTCCAGCAGGTCGAGATCATAAAAGACCATGCGTCCGTTATCGATCCGCAGGAACCGGGGATCGAACCCGCAGCCGATATTGACAATGACCCCATCCGGAAATCTCTGTAAAAAATCCCGTGCATAATCATCGTATTTTTTTGCTCGGAGTGCAATATGGACAACAAGGCGCTTGTCCAACGTGCCGGAGACAAGGATCCTGGCCAGCGCGTGGTCTGAGAGGGAGAGCGTTTTATCAAGTTCAGTAGTGATCTCAACAGATTTCGGATCAAAGAGTATAGGCTTATCCGAAAGGGACTCAAGGGCATGACAATAGAGTGTGATAAGCGACGTGGCTGCAATATCACCAATTTCTATCAGCATTTTTCTCTCCAAGAGTTGGTCGCCGGAATAACCAGGTATTTGGGAATGAGTACCTAAATTCTTTTTTAAGTAAAGTGCTATTTTAATCCTTAATCAAGAAGAATTTCCATAAGTAAGACGCAAAAATATTTGCCAGTAGAATATTACCACTCATCCTCCCTGCCTCTTCTTATTCACTACTTCCCTATCCATCGACATCTACAAAGCGATAAAGGTTGCACTTCTGGGAGTTATTCATGCCGTAAAAGAATGCGAAGGACAAGATTTGAACCAATATATATAGTGAATGAAAAAAATCGTAATAACGAATGAATTACTAAAAACGCACGCATAAATTTGTTATAATCCAATATTCGGGTGATTCTACAGTAATCCCATATCCACCCGCAGGTATCGATCATTCAAGCTGTATTTTCTGCCGAATCCTTTGCGATCGCTGGAAGCTGTTTTTCAGGAGCAAAATCCCGGGCAAGGGTCCGCACTTCCCTCACCCGGAATATATAGAACAGTTGAGGCAGAGGCGGCATGTAAGAGCAACCTCCACCGCCTCTTTGCAAGCCTTTTTTCATATATGAAGATTACTCCAGATCGCGATCAGTACGGCAGAGAGAATTTGATCGGGAGATTGGTGGTGATTGCTTATTTGCGATGGCTGGGTGACCGTGAATCCTTTCGATTTCTCTTTAGAGCCCGAAAAGGACTATTCCCAGGATTACCAGGACAAAGCCGGTGAACGCGGTGTAGATGCGGTTATGTTCCCGGATCCCAAAAAAGATGACCGAAGCGAGCACCCGTACAAACGGTGTGAACAGGAGCACCGCGATGCCGCTGTTTGCCAGTGCGGCAGGGCCCATTCCCTCCACCGTAGCGTTCCGGAGTGTATAGATAGAATATTCCAGCAGATTCATGGCAGCGATCGCGGGAAAAACTCCGAAGGTGCCGGTCAGGATCCACTGCCAGACTAGGCTGGTGATAATCAGGGAGATGGCCAGGATCAGACCGGCGAGTAGTATCACCTCCACCAGCATATCCAGGTCCCATGGCGGCGATTTCAAAACACACCCCTCCGGATCATATCCAGTCCAATCAGAATCACTACCACCACAAAATAGCGGCGCACCGCCTTGTTGGTCAACCGCACCAGGATGGCGGTTCCCGCGAAGGCCCCCACGGAAACACCCAGGATGATGGGGACAGCGAGGGTAGGGTCTATCAGCCCCGCCGCGAGGTAGACGCTCGATCCGGCGAGCGCGGTTACGCCGATGATCAGATTGCTTGTGGAGGTGGATGCTTTGGTAGGGATTCCCATCACCAGATCCTGGATCAGCACATTGAACGCCCCGGCGCCGATCCCCAGCAGGCCGGAGACGACCCCGGCAAGGATCATCAACGGCCCCCCCTCCTTCGATCGGTTGGGACAGTACAGTACACGTCGCTTTTCCGCCCTATCTTCGTAGGAGCACGTTATCACCAGGGCCTTTGTAAATGCATCTTTCAACAGCACGGTCTGTTCCTGGCGCTTTCTTTCCTTAAACGCTACCGCGATTCCTGACGCGATCAGAACCCCCCCAAACGCGATGAAGAGAATATGTGAACCGGAAAGCAGCGTAAGGGTCGCACCGATCAGTGACCCCACGATGGTGAACATCTCCATGTACATCCCTAGTTTCAGATTGACGATACGCTCACGCACGTAGATGGCGGCAGAGCTACAGGAGGTGGCGATGATGGAGATCATACTCGCGGCGATCGCGATCTTGATATCCACGCCTATATAGGTAAGGACCGGCACCATTACCGTCCCTCCTCCCAGACCGGTGAGGGCCCCGAACAATCCTGCCACGATCGCTGTCAGGAAGACGGTATCAAACGAGATCATGCGTTGCCCTGCGGATGACGCTGCATTAGATACAGGTCCCTTAAGATTCTTTCTCTGGCCGACTCTGAATAACCCTTAAACAGAATTTTCCCGCAGCGAATATCGTCTATATCTAATGATGGTCCCCTAAACCGTTGGTAGTCGAATGGACCGGGTATCTGATCTACAATCCGGGGCTCAAGTTCGTTCAGAGCTCAGTCTGTCCGGACCTGGTCCTTCGAATCATCATTAGAGGTCAGAGCATGGATCCCATCTGATGAAACACTCCACGAATCATGTCTCCGGTGTGCGGTACCTGCTCTGGGCAATAGGAAGAAGATCGAAGAATTCTTTCGCCTCCTGCTCGGTCATGATTCCCCTTTCCACTACCAGGCGCGGAACCGGGGTTCCTTTTTCCGCCGCTTCCTGTGCGATCTCCGCTGCAAGCAGATATCCGATGCGGGGAGTAAGAAGGGTTACCAGGGACGAATTCCTTTCCAGGACTTCGATCAGATGATTTCGCTGGGCTTCGATGCCCACGATACACCTTCTCTGGAATTCCGGGAGAAAATTGGATAGATAGCGGAGAGACTCCAGTGTATCGTAGGTCATGATTGGTGTCATCACATTCAGTTCGAGCTGCCCTGCCTGGGTAGCCAGGGCAACAACAGTATCGTTCCCGATCACCTGGAAGCAGATCATGTTCAGACACTCTGCCATCACCGGGTTCGCCTTACCGGGCATGATGGAGGAGCCCGGCTGTACCGTGGGGAGCGAGACATCAGCAAATCCGCTGACTGGTCCGGATCCCAGGAGACGCAGATCATTGGCGATCCGCCCCAGTTCCAGGGCAAGCCCGCGAAGCGCTGCCGAGAGGGCTGCAACGCGAGATCTGCTCTGCAGGGCCTCAAAACTGTTCCTGGCGGGCCTGAGCGGAAGAGAGGTCAGATGGGAGAGGTGCATCAGGACCCGCTCCCGGTAGCCAGGTGGAGCGATGGCCCCGGTTCCGGTGGCGGTACTGCCGAGAGCTACCTCGAGAAGGTCATTTCTTTTCTCCCGGATGTCGCCTGCGCATCGGGCCAGCGCAGTCGCGTATGCTGCGAATTCATCGCCCAGAGTCACCGGCAGGGCATCCATCAGATGCGTCCGGCCGGATTTCGGGACAGACTGGAATTCTGCAGCCTTACGATTAACGGCAGAGATGAGTGCCTCTAACACAGAAAGCAGACGATCTGTCGCCTCCATCAGGGAGAGATGGGTAGCAGTAGGAAAGGTATCGTTGGTAGACTGCGATCGGTTAACATGGTCGTGGGGACTCAGATATGCGTAGTCGCCCTTCTCCCGTCCCAGCAGTTCTAGCGCACGGTTCGCAAGCACCTCATTAACATTCATGTGAAAGGAGGTGCCGGCGCCGGCCTGGAAAACGTCGACCGGAAACTGATCGGACAGCCGGCCCCCCAGGACCTCATCTGCGGCCCTGACGATAGCCTCCCCTTTTCGCGTCTCAAGTGCTCCCAGTTCCATATTGGCGAGGGCAGCGGCCTTTTTGACCAGAACATAAGAACGGACGAACTCCGGGCGGGCCCGGATTCCGCTGACCGGAAAATTTTCCAGGGCCCGCACTGTTTCCACCCCGTACCAGGCCTCATCGGGAATCTCCCTAGTTCCCAGAGAATCTCGTTCCGTCCTCATATCATGGATCCTCCTCCTGCGCAAGGGAAGGTAAAAAAAGGGAATCCCATTCGGCGGACCCCGATCTGCCGGGCAGGTGATTTCTGCATTAAGACGGGCCATTTTACCTCGGCAGGAGAGGATTCCTCAAGCGGGCCATTTTCAAGAACCATACTTGCTCAATTCCCAAGTATCTATTAATAAGTATCCCTCGATTTCATGGGATCCTCGATTTCCAGCAACAATTAATTATATATTATAGGTTCGCAATTCCCTTTGCCATGACCGAAGACTACCTGAAACAGATCAACGCCAAGATTAAAGAGATGGATGACGAGATTCTCAAACTTCAGAAACAGGCGAAAGAGAAGGGTGCCAAGGCGCAGGCAGAATTGAACAAGAACCTGGAAAAGTACAAAGAAAATCACAAAGAACTCCAGAAAAAACTGGACAGCCTGGCCAAGTCCGGAAAAGAAGCCGCGAAAGATATGTCCGCCGGAATAGACAAGGCGATGGAGGAATTGAAGAACGCCTTCAAGCAGGCCCGCTCCCGGTTCTAGAGGAATCGCAATAAGAAGGAACATACCGGGCTGCTGAGCTTTGGAACCTTCGGTGATATCGAACGTTCCCGCTCTGTCATGCCGGTCCGAGCCGTGGCCTTCGAGTAAAATTCTGGATTACCAAGGAAACTGCTGGGGATGGTAAGTATCAGGAACTTCCTGCCAAAAGAAACATTTGCACCTTCGGGTGGCAAGTCCGGATATTCCGTGCCGCCGAACATCTTTGTCGGGCTCCGCCATAAAATACCATTTGAGGTGAATATGGGTGCCAGAATTACCGGAAGTTGAGACTTTCAGGCAGTACCTGGAGTCGACCGCTCTACACCAGCGCATCGAGGATGTGACCATCGTCGAAAAGGCAATCCTGGAGGGTATCGGTGAGACCACGTTTATCGGGGTGGTGAAAGGGCATCGCATGGAGAAGGCCTCCCGGCACGGAAAGTACCTGTTTGCCCTTTTGGATACGGGTGGGGAGATCGTGTTTCACTTCGGCATGGACGGGAGATTCCAGTACTACCAAGCCGAATCGGATCGCCCAAAGTACGCAAAGGTGATCCTGGATCTGGAAAACGGGTATCATTTCGCCTACATCACCATCCGCAAACTGGGATTCGTTTCTCTGGTGGAAGCGCGATCTTCCTTCATCCTGGAGAAGGAGCTGGGTCCGGATGTGCTGGAGCTGAACGAAGAACAGTTTGTACGGCTTCTTTCCGGGAGACGGGGTATTACCAAGTCGGCCCTGATGAATCAATCCATTTTCGCTGGTATCGGCAACATCTACTCCGACGAGATCCTATTCCAGGCCGGTATCCTTCCGACGACCGAAGTCTCGAATATCTCTGATCGGACCCTCGTTGATCTCTACGCGATCACCCGGAGGGTGCTGGAGAAAGGGATCGAAGTACGGGGAGAGATAGAGAAGCTTCC
>JAJRCO010000040.1 GCA_028678905.1 Methanomicrobiales archaeon | reverse complement strand
CGCCATCGCCAGCGGCGCAGGGGCGGATTACCTGTGCTATCTTACTCCGTCCGAACACCTGGGCCTGCCGGACGCTGAACAGGTAAAAGAAGGCCTCATCGCATTCAAGATCGCCGCTCATATCGGAGATTCCATCAAGTACGGCCCCCACGACCGTGACAGAGATCTGGCGAAGAAGCGAGCAGACCTCGATTGGGAGGGACAATTCCTTCATGCACTGGATGGCGAAAAGGCAAGGAGGATGGCACCCCGGGAAGGTCCCTGCACGATGTGCGGGGCATTCTGTGCCATGCAGATGATGAAAAACCTTCCCGGCATGATCAAGGATCTTCCAAAAGGATAGAGAATCACCGGGGCAATCCTGAAATCTCCATCTTGTTGTGAAGGACATCAATCGCCTCTTTCTGTCAAAAAATTGACAGGGTACCAAAGAGTCCGGTCAGGGTGTCTTTTCTGAGAGGGATCTTTTTTTGTTGAGATAGTAGACCATAACTCCCACGCCAAGGAAGATACCGGCCGTTATCACCGCATTGGTATTCAGGTACAATGCAAGGATGACGCAGCTGATCAACGCAACCACAGGGGTGTAAGGGTACAGGGGTACCTTAAAGCCCCGTTTCACCTCGGGCATGGTCTTCCGTAGTCTGATCAGGCTGAGGTTGGTGAAGAAGAAGGTGAGCAGGGTTCCGAAATTAAAAAGAGAAGCAAGCCATTCGAGGTTGCCGCCAGTGAAAAATACGATTCCACTGATGATGATCCCGCACAACCATACCGTAAAGAACGGGATGCTCTGGCGGGAAACCCTCGACAGGAATTTCGGTAATACCCCCTGGCGTGCCATGGCAAAAAGTGCCCGGGATCCTCCCATGATCGATGCCATAATCACCGAGGTGGTGGCAAAGAGGGCAGATATCGCCACGAATTGCAGGACGAAGATATTGTCGGTGGCTGTCTTTAGCGCAAACTCCAGCGGTGCGCTCGAGGATCCGAGGAGTTCCCAGTTCACCACTCCTACGGCCACGATAGAAACACCGATGTAGATGAGAGTGCAGACGGCGAAGGCGAACAGAATTGCTCTCGGCACAGTCTTTGCGGGGTCCTTTATCTCTTCTGCCATGACCGCGATCGTGTTGAACCCGATAAAGGCAAAAAATATGATGGCCGCCCCGGACATCACCCCGGAAAATCCCCGGGGAAAGAACGGCTGATAATTTGAATAGTCTCCGCTGATGAGGAGGGCGGATAGACACACGATGATGAAGATCAGCAGCGCCAGGATTTTAAGGGCTACCAGGAGATTGTTGGCGCCGGATGCTTCCCTGACCCCCCTGAGATTCAGCAGCATGAGAATAAGGGGCCACAGGGTGGCCACGATGATGAGCCTTTCCGCCGTGGGCGGGACTCCGATAAAATAGAAGAAATAGGCGGCGAATCCCACGCTGACCGCACTCGCCCCGACGATATAATCGAAGGATTTCATCCATCCGACCACAAAACCCGGAAATGCCCCGAATGCCCTGGCGGTGTAGATATAGCTCCCTCCCGCTTCATGGATGAACGAGGAAAGTTCCGCGGTAGAGAGTCCGGTAAGAAGGGCGACAGAACCGGCGATGATGAATGATAGGATCACCGCCGGTCCGGCGATTCCCGCCGCAACCCCGATGAGAACAAAAATCCCCGTGCCGATGATCGCACCGATGCCTATTCCCGCGGCCCCCCAGAAACCCAGAGATCGGTTCAATTCAGGCATGGTATGCCCGGTAAATTTCACTCACATTCAACCCAAGAATGATGCCGGTCCACATCGCGTCACCGAAATGTTCTGAGGTCTGTCCCACACTGATGCGTCTTTGTGCGTAATGGACGGCTTCTTGCTTTATGAAAATATCGGCCCTTCTCTTATCTTTTTCAATGAAACTGCAAAGAATTCGATTGCGATTTAACCTCGGAATCATTCCTAAAAAAGGAAAAAGAATGCATCGATCTGGTACAAGAATCAGATGATATAATTCGCAATATCCTCGGTGATCAGCCAGTCGCAGTAGGCGCACTGGAGCCCCTTTTTCGTCACCTCGAAGGTGCTCTGGATGGGCTCCTTTGTGTTGGAGATACATCCCGGGTTGGGGCAGCGGACCACTCCCTGGAGCAGGGGCGGGATGGTAACTCCCTTTTTCTCGAACACTTCATAGTTGCGGATGATGTTGATGGTCGCCCGCGGGGCGATGAGGGCGATGCGGTCCACCTCGTCCTGCCGCAGCTCCCGATTCTCGATCTTCACAATGTCCTTCTTCCCGATATGACCACTCGCCACGTTGGTGGCGACGGAGAGGCATTCCCGAGTACTCCCGGTGATGCCCAGAATCTTCAGGACGTTAAGCGCCTCGCCCGCGGTGATGTGGTCGATCACGGTTCCGTTGTTGATCTGGCTGATAAGCAGAGTCCGGGGGGTTTTTTCCGTCATCGCATCACTTCCTGGAGGAGGGCCATCCGCACCGGAACCGCATTTCTCGCCTGGTCGAAGTAGCGTGCGTAGGGAAGTGCATCCACCCGGTAGTCGATTTCGTCAACGCGGGGGAGGGGATGGAGGATGATCAGGTGCTTGCGCACGCCGCTGAGGAGCTCCGGGGTAATTCGGTAACTGGAGGCGACCTTGTAGTAGGAGGCGGAGTCAGGGAACCGTTCCCGCTGGATGCGGGTCACGTAGAGCACGTCCAGGTCGCGGACGATCTCCTCTATCGAACCGTGCTCGTGCACTGTCATCTTCCGGCTCCGCAGCTCCTGGACCACGCTAGGGGGAAGGTCCAGGCCTTCAGGGGCGATGGTGTGAAGATCGACATCGTAGAGAGAGAGCGCGTAGGCGAGGGAGTGAACGGTCCTCCCGTAGCGGAGGTCACCGAGCAGTCCCACCTCGCACCCGTCCAGGGGCATGCACTGGCGGATGGTGAACAGGTCGAGCATGGTCTGGGAGGGATGCTGGCCGGCCCCATCCCCCGCGTTCAGCACCGGAACCGTGGCGAACTCGCTCGCCAGCCGG
>JAJRCO010000254.1 GCA_028678905.1 Methanomicrobiales archaeon | reverse complement strand
TTGAGATTTTTCAAGCTGGATTTTCAAACGATATAATTGAGAGTTGTAGCTAGATTCCAGCGCTGTTAATCCAGCATTGAAACAAGAAACAATTCGGATGCCGGATTCCTTCATCTCGCGCCTTAATTCCCTGATTTGTTTTTTGATTTCTTTTGCTTCCATGCCTCTGTAATAAAGCAGGAAATATGCCATTGTGAAATCACTAAGTAAATCAATGGTGCACAGTTTTGTAAGGGTTAAAATATGTTGCACAATGCAACAGCATGTAGGAAAAGATTGAAGTAACTTGGATACATATTCGAGAAAACGAATATAGTTTGCGATTGCGGTTGCAATGCGAGCGGATGGACACTAATAAGGAATTATGAATGATGCGGCAATAAAACAGGAATTGCTTAAGGTGGCGAAGGATTTCAAACAATTAAAGCCAAAACAGCGGCGATTCTTGATGGCTTACTCACAGACGCACGAGATCCTCAAATCAGCTGAATTGAGCGGCGTTTATTGGCGATCGCATTATCAATGGCTTAATAACCAGCAATATAAAGACGCATTTGAAAAGGCAAAGGAAATGTATGCAGACCTATTTGAGGATCAGATAATGAATGCGACTCGTGAAGGCGATTCAATGCCAATTATATGGAATGGAGTCATTACAGGTGAATACAAACGCAAATCTGATTTAATGCGAATCGCAGTCCTCAAAGGCCTAAAACCGCAATATCGTGACAGTTTTAACCCAGCCGGTGCTGCCGCTCCGATCACTCTCGCCATCACTTATCCAGGTCAACCTGCCGAAATCGACGTGACACCACCAAAAAAGGATGACTGATTCTGTTTTATTGAGCTAAGTGCTTGATAATAAACGAATCACAATGTCTGATAATATACGATATGTAAACTTTGCCGTTTCACCCGGGTACACGGGAATAGAACACGCGTATGCGTGCGCGTGCGCGTTCCTTTTAAAATCCAGCATTTTGCCAGCATCGCACCCCCCATGCCCCCTTTTTTGCCCCCCTACCCGGTCGCGGCATA
>JAJRCO010000248.1 GCA_028678905.1 Methanomicrobiales archaeon | reverse complement strand
TAAATTGCTCGCTGCGCTACTGGGGCTTGCTTCGGGAGGCGTTGTCCGTGGCGGATTCAATGTCTGACATTGAAGACGCCATGCCCGACGACGCGGCCACGCGCGAGGCCCTGGCTGAGCTGGAGCGCCTTGACGCTGCCGATGCTCCTGAGCCTCGCCTGGTGGCCAATCCGCCGCCGCCGAGGGCCTACGCGAATCCCGCCAATCGGCCGCTGCCGCCTCCACCCGAGGACAAGCCTTTCTGGCACGATGGCCCCAGTGAAAAGGCTCCTCGTGTTGGAAAGATCAGTAGTCTCGAAGATCTCTGTACGAGTCAGCCTGGCCTAGCAGATGGCCAAGTGTTCCTGCGCATCGATCGCAAGGAACCGAAGATGGTCCGCGGCGTACGCACGGCCGGTTTCATCAAGGACATTCACGGGACGCTTACGACGCCCGAGTTCGCGGAAATGTTTGGCGGTGGCAAGTATGCCATTACAGCTGTTCGCGTCGGCGACGACGGCAACTTCCGATCCGCTGGCCAAATTGAGGTTCAAGTTCAGGGTAATCCGACGCCGGACACGCTACCAGAGGAAAATGACATGACGAGTGCGGGGCGAGCCGCGGCTCCCGTATATGGTGGAGAGCCTGCGCAGGTTGCCGTTGAGCGTATGCGCGTTGACGAGAGGCGTGAGGAGCGCTTTCGCGAGGCCCTACGTCCCCCGGATGCTCTTATTGAGGCCGTCGGAAAGACAAATGATCGCGCCATTCAAATGGTTAGCGACAAGAGCAATGCCCTGATCGAAGTCCTCCGTGCGCAGACAGATGCTGCCATGGACGCGGCCGCTAAGAAGGATGACGAGATCCGAGAGCTTCGCTTCCGCATATCAGAGCTTGATCGGCAACTTGCCGACGCGAAGCATCACACGGAAACGGAAGAAATCAAGCGCATCCGCGAAGCCAAGGACAATGAGCTTAGACGCATTACCGAGGATCATTCGCGGACTGTCGAGCGCATCTCCAATGATGCAAGAAACTCGATTGCCGAAGAGCAGCGCAGGCACACTGACGAGAGATCGCGCATTATAGCGGACAACACGCGCGAATTTGAGCGCGAGCGAGCCGCTGCGCAGTTGCGAGAGAACCAGATCCGTACGGACTATGAGCGCGCTGAAAAGCTCATGAAGGAATCGTTCGATGGACGCCTGCGCGATGCGCAGGATCGCGCCACGGTTTCCATGGCTGAGCAAAAAGCGTCTTACGAGCGACAGCTTGACGCCATCAAGTCTCTCGAAAAGGGTCGCGCGGACACTGCGGAAAAGTTTGCAGACTTTAAGACGACCACGGCCTCTCAAGAGCTTGCAG
>JAJRCO010000049.1 GCA_028678905.1 Methanomicrobiales archaeon | reverse complement strand
TGGAGCTCTCTCCGATTCGAATATCATGGTGAATGACACCGCCCTCTCCGCGGACTGGACAGCGATGGTAACGGACGATACCCTGACCCTGACATCAACCGGCGGGCCGACCCCTGTCGGGGAAAATATCACCCTCACCTTTACCGGAGCGGAAGGAAATGCCTGGATATCCAACACCTACGGGCCGCGGACAATACCCCTGATCGCAGAGAGATCGGACGGGCTTGGTTGGAACTCCATTAACTTCGTCATCGAAACAACACCTCCTCCCGGTTTCATGGTTATGGAAGGTGAGACCATAGCCTCCCCCACCGGAGGCACCTCCTTATTGATATCCATGAACGACTCGGACATGGCGGAGGATGGCACCCTGAATATCGATGTATCCGGATTGAATGCATATTTAGTTGGGGGAGCTCTAATGGATACCAATCTAGGGATGAATGACACCGCTACTGTTGCAAATTGGACGAGTTCTTTATTCGGGGACACGCTGACACTCACTTCTGCCGAGGGTTCGACGGTCGTGGGCGAGACGATGACCCTTACCTTTACCGGGACCGACGAAAATCCCTGGGTTCCCAATACGTACGGTATTCAGATCATTCCCTTGACCATCACCCGTAGCGATATCAATTCCCCGGTCATCGCGAATATCTCGATCGAGACGACACCTCCCCCCGGATACACAGTGTCGGCCGATTTTTCCGCTTCTCCGCTTTCGGGGATGGTTCCGTTTACGGTAGCATTTTTGGATATGTCCGTGGGCCATCCCACCTCCTGGAGCTGGGACTTCGGTGATGAAGATACCTCAAGTGATCAGAACCCATCCCACACCTATACGACGGCAGGCTTTTACATGGTCCGCTTGACGGTGACCAATGAATATGGATCGGATTTCAAAGAGACTCCCTGGAACTATATCCATGCCTTCAACGGAGCGGTAAAGGAGGCCAATACCTCTATCGAAGGGATGATCCTCTCCCGCTGCGATGGAGGGTCCCAAAGGGTGACCGTCAATACTTCCGTTCTTTCTGCCACCCTATCTTCCAATCATACGGTGCTGGAAATCCAGCCACCTCCAGACCGAGGATTTACTCGGATTACCCTGTACGCGATGGACGGGAGCGGGTTTTATCTAGAGGGAGATACGATAACCGGCAATCTGACCAGGATTCAATTGGAATCGGAACGTATCGCTCCCGATACAGGATTCTCCGCCGAGATCGGGCCCGCGGCGTCCTTCTATTATACCTTAAACCTGATCCAGTATCCCTGCAATGCTCGGATAAACACGAAAATTCTAGAAGGTATCATGCCGGATTATGATGCCAAAATTCGACAGATAGCGGATAAAAACAACGCCGGCATCATCGGTACCGCGTACACCGCTACCATAACGAAGATCAACCTGCCCGCTGATGCTACGCTCCGCCTTAATATGAGTGTGGACTCCACCTGGAATCCATCACGGGTCGGGGGACCAGGCATTCCCTTTATCTGGCGGATTGCTGATGACGGAAATTCTGGTCGGATCTTTCCCACCACGCTCCTCCAGGATCCCGGGAAAAACCTTGACTTCTACACGGCAAACTCTTCCGCTTTCTCCGTTTTCGGACTGTCCTCCTTCACCGGTAACAACAACCCCTTCCAGCTGATCTCCCTCCTCATCGAAGAGAATGCCCCGCAACAGGACTCCGGAAGCGACTCGGACGGGGGTAGTGCGGGCACCGGTAGCACGGTTTCTCCCACTCCGAGTCCCACCACTCCGGCGGGCACCCCTATTCCCCCGGATACCAGAGTCACGGTTCCCCTTTCCATCGATCCCCGAGGAATGATCCTTCATACCATCAACCTTACCTATGCAGACGGACAAGTTACCGTCACCCTGGCGGAGGGGGTCACGGCGCTGAACGCCCAAGGGAAACCGCTGGAGTCATTGAGCCTGCAACGAGTGCCGCTGGATGAACTCTCCTCGGCTCCGGGAAATGCGACGGTTTCTTTTGCCGGTATTGCCTATGACCTCCAACCAGACGGGGCGACCTTCTCCCCGCCTGCCACCCTCTCGGTCTCCGTTCCCCCGCTCCCTTCGGGCAGAGAGTACCTCCTGCAGGTCTACGATTCCGGCTCCTGGCGGGTGATCCCGTCCCGCTATGACCCCGCGACGAACACGCTGAGCGCGGAGCTCTCCCATCTGTGTTACCTGGGGGTCTTCATCCAGGGCGTCATCCCGGAGACCACGATGGTGGCGACCACGACCCCCATCCCGCTCAAGCCCTCACCCCTGTCCATCGACGCCTGGCTGTTCCGCTGGATCGCCACCGTCATTCTGGGGAACCCATTGTTACTGATCGGGGGTGTCGTGGTGGTAGGCCTGATCGTCTACTTCGGGTGGTGGAGAAGGAGATAGAGCAGGCAGAATCCCATCCGAATGCATCCAAATGTAAAGGTTATCGTCCGAATCGGGTAAGTATATGCCCTTCCCACCGTTTTCCGAGGTCGTAATTCAGAACGAAATTAAGAATGGAGGAATAGCGTAGGATTTATTGTGCCTTGCGGCGTTGCCATGCGGCCGTGCAATGCATGAGCCTAGACATCGCGTTATATCCATCTGCCTGGGAAAGGGGTGCAATTCCTACCGCAGCCAGCCCTTGCGGTAAAACACGTAGAGGGCCAGGGACATCAGGAGTAGTACGATGAACAGGATCTCAAAGATGTTGATCCGCTACAGAGAGTCGTAAAGGTTCTCCCCCAAGAGTCCGCCGATGGTGGTGGGGATGAGGGCGAGGGCGGTCATTACGGCTAACAACTTCATCACCCGGGTCATGTTGTAGGTGATGGAGTTGATGTGCAGATCCCGCAGGTCCGCGAGGTTTTCTCCCAGATTCTGGGCGGTATCGTACAGATAATCCGTGTCATCGTAGATCACGTCAAAGAGATTGAGAACCTGATCATCCAGACCCTCGAGAGCGACCTTCTGGGACCGCATGGTGTCGAATACCTGCCGGGCATGCCGGAGGTTTTTGGTGATCTTCTGGATCTCCCTTCTGAGGCGCAGGGTATCCCCCAGGAACTTCGTGGTGGTGCTTCCCGGGGGAATCTCCTCCAGGGTCTCCACCCTATTCTCGATGGCCTCGAGAATCTCTTCGTTGTCTCCCAGTTTTTTACGCAGGATGAGGTAGAGGCCTTCACCGCCAGGGGGATCTTCTCGGTGTCCGCGGTCATATTCCCCACCGCATCGAAGAGGTCGGTCTCACCGGTACACAGGGTGGTCAGTCGGTTTCCCTGGCAGAGGATCAGCAGTCCGTACATGGACAAACGAATGTCCTGGTTCCCCTCATTCGAGGACAGCCGTGCGTCGCGCAAAAAGATGGTGGTGTACTCCGGGAAGTAGTCGATGCGGGTGATAGCATCCCGGTTCAGTTTGTTCTTCAAGATCGGGGCGGGGATACCCAGCATCCTGCTCAGTATATCCATGTCCTGAGTACGGATGTGTTCTATGTGCACCCACCAGGGAGAGCCCTGGATGGAGGCGGGGCAGGAGGGGTCAAGCATGGAACAGGTGGCCCTCCCGGCCACATTCCGCGTGCGGATCTGCATCGGGGACTCCGGAAGGGGAGGCAGTTCAGGGTTGGGGGCCTTCTGATACAGGTCGGTGGATCTGCCCGCCGCGGTGAAGATCCGCAGCACCCGGAGCAGACGCAGGATGGGAGAAGCCTCTCCGTATTGCAGGGCCAGGAGAGGAATAAACTCCATCAGGGCGAGGATGATGATGAACAGGTCGAGCACATGCCAGGTGTCGGTCACGAACGCCATTCGGGAATCGGTGAGGAACAGTTTCAGCGAATACTCCAGGATGAAGGCGACGATGATCCCATCGTTCAGGATGGATAGGAAGGTCTGCATGAACGGCGAGAGCGGGAAGAGTAACGGGAGGGCAATGGTGGGGATGAGCAGGAGGGCCAGGATGATCATCAGCTCATCGCTGAAGACCCAGTCGACCCACGGTTTGATCCGTTCGCGGACCCAATTGATTCGGGACGGAACGCCCGGAACCATACAGAATATCCTGCACGCGCCGAATAAGAATGTTGGGATTTAAAACAAAACGCCCTATCTGCTCAGGACCGCGATGGACCTGACAGAAAAAGAATACCCATGAGGTATCCAAAGGAGACGATATAATATCCATGTGAAGAGATTTATTCCAATCGGAGCTGAGAGATTTCCCGTTACCCTCCGGTATCAATTTTTTATGACGCAAATGATCGGCACCACACCATTATCACGAACGAGGCGAGGCGGGCATTGCAACGTCAAAGAGGGGCGTCCCGGTCGTTCCGGTCCAGAGGACGGAGCCATTGCAGTCCAGATAGTACATCTGTGACGGCTACACCTCCTACCAATGCAACAATAACACTTGGAATCTGAAGGCCGAGAACGATCCTTCCTATGGGTTTATCTGCGCCACCGGCGCCACCATGTGTGAGGGCTACACATCTTACCAGTGCCTCGAAAACTTCTGGTATCTCCAGACCCGGAATGACCCACTGTGCGGATACGTGTGCTCTGACGGGGATTTCAAGTGCACCGGCTATGATTCCTATGTATGTAGCAGCAACGCCTGGAGCCTCCGGCTCACCAACGACGCCTCCTGTGGATATATAGCGCCGCTTGCCGCAGATTTCTTCTCGGACACCCGGACGGGCTTGGCTCCTAAGACCCTCCAGTTCTATGACCAGTCTTCGGGAAACCCCAATGCCTGGACCTGGAACTTCGGAGATGGTTCGACCTCCTCCCTGCAGAATCCCTCCCACGAATACAAGAGCAGCGGCACTTACACGGTCACCCTGACCATACAGAAGGACCAGTCCAGCAACAAGATCGTGAAGAAGTCCTACATCAAGATCAGCCGGCCGAAGACTACCGGCACCGGGAAGAGGCCGGGAATGGTCGGGGAAGATGTGTTTATCCGGATACTCTATCATCCTTTTTTTGCCCCGACGGGAGCCTTGCGAATAAAGGTTTCCGGTCCATTCATCCCGTTTGTGCTCGGGGGTTCACAGATGGTATCTTGGCGATACGGATATGGGGAGAAAACGTATACCGCATCACCCGATGGGCATCCTTCGCCATGCCGAAGTATTTTGTCTTGACTATCTTTCAAATATTTTCTGTCGAATGGATCCTAATTTCCTATCGAGGGTTAATGACAGACGACGGTAATGAACATTGTCCGTCTCACGTCAATAATAAATGCCGTTGTACGTATCCATCCCAACGGAACTACTCGCCCGCGGGGTATGTCCTCGTATAACTACTCTTGCTCAGTATCGCATGTAGTAGATTCTCGAGCTCGACAATCCGTTTCTCGATGTCATCGATTATATCAAAAGGATTGTAGCGGTAGTATACGGCCACGATCTGTTTTAACTGATCTATCTCCCGGGTAACTTGTGCGGCTGATAATATCCTCATAAAACTCCTCTCTTTGCATTACCGAATAGTCACATCCTATTTATTCATGCTACTTTTTGGGTTATACGGCGAGCCATTACCTCCTCGGTCAGATTACAAGTTCAAGACTTTACGCTTCCTTACTTCATCGATCACCGCGCTCTTGAACCGATTCTCCGGTGCTCTCAACAACGTGCTGACCACCGAATGATCACCGAATGCATCCATGGGTGGCCTGCAGACTTTGACAAAGTCGATGCGCGATAGGCAGATGAAGAATCTTCATGTCTGTTCGGGGTATATTCTTCCCTGGGTGCTATTGGAATGGAATGTACAGGCCGGCCGTACCATGATGCGATCATCGACTTTCTGCCGGATTCTACCTTTGTGATCGACCGGGAGGGCCGGGTAATCGCCTGGAATAAGGCGATGGAGACCCTGACCGGGGTGTCTGCGGAGGAGATGCTGGGAAAGGGGGACTACGAATATGCCCTTCCCTTCTATGGGGAACGCAAACCGCTGCTGGCCAACCTGATCCTCTCACCGGACAGAGAGATTGAGAGACGGTATGACAACATCGAGCGGATCGGGGATACCCTGGTGGTGGACATCTTCATACCCGACTTTCGGCCAGGGGGGATCTACCTGTGGGCCAAGGCCAGCCCGCTCTATGATGCTCAGGGAACCATCACCGGGGCCATCGAGACGGTACGGGACATCACGGACCGGAAACGTGCCGCCGAAGAGATCATCCGGTCCCACCGGAATCTGGCCGATCTGATCAATTTCCTTCCGGATGCCACCTTCGCTATCGACCAGAACGGGGTGGTCATCACCTGGAACCAGGCGATAGAGGAAATGACCGGAATTTCTGCGGCGGCAATGATGGGGAAGGGGGATTATGAGTACGCCCTGCCGTTCTATGGGGAACGCCGGCCCATGCTGGCCAACCTGGTCCTTCTGCCCGCGGCGGACGTGGAAAGCCGGTACAGTCACGTGCAGCGGGAGGGGGATACCCTGGTCGTGGATACCTTTATCCCAGGTCCAGAGAGGGAGGGACGATATTACTGGGCGAAGGCTAGCCCGCGGTATGATCCCCAGGGAAAAGTCACCGGGGCCATCGAAACGATCCGGGACATCACGGAGCGGCGCAAGATGGAGGAGCGGCTGGCCCGCTCGAATGCGGAGCTGGCGATCGCGGCCGAGATCCAGCGGAGTTTCCTACCCGACACGATGCCCCAGATCGAGCATTTCGATATCGCAGCCCGGAGTATCATGGCCAAGGAGGTGGGAGGAGACTTCTTTGACGTGATTCCCTTCGAAATGATCCCCCTGCAGAAAAATCGGCTCGGGATCCTCATCGCGGACGTCTCGGGAAAGGGAATGCCTGCCGCCCTCTTCATGGCCCTCTCCCGGATCGTCGTACGGGTGAACGCCACCTGGCATCAGAAGGCACCCGCCGCGGCCATCCGGGATGCGAACGCGATCATCGCGGCAGACTCCAAGGCCAGCATGTTCATCACGCTGTTCTACGGGATCCTCGATACCCGGGACCGCTCGTTCACCTATGTAAATGCGGGACACAACCCGCCCCTGATCTGCCGCGGTACGGATGGTTCCTTCACGGAATTGCCCGCCACGGGCATGGCCATGGGTGCGCTCACGGATGCGGAGTATACCTCGGATCGTGTCGTTCTGGGAACGGGAGATGTGCTGGTGCTGTACACAGATGGGATCACCGAGGCCGAGAATGCTCAGGAACAGATGTTCGGCGAAGAACGGTTTCGTCAAACCATCGCGAGCGTACGATCACGCACGGCCTCGGAGATCGTGACCGCAATCGTGGATTCGGTGCATGCGTTTACGGGCTCAATCCCTCAGTCGGATGATATGACGCTGATGGTGGTCAGAGGATCAGGTCTCGATGGTTTTACCCCCAAGGGGTAATCCCATATCACGGGTGAGTGTCCCGGTGAGTGTCCTGCTCTATTATCCAAATAAATGTTGGGTAGCACGTTGATCATCGAGGGATTCGCAACGAATTTATACCGAAAAGAAGGGATAGAAGCGCGAACGCTCCCTTCGTGCGCTTTCAGTCCCCTTATCGCACATCTACCTTTACTTCCCTCAGGAGACTATGTAATTGCGGTCACAATGGAACTGATGCAGTTCCATGGCATATGACCGAAGCATTACAATACGAGACTCCATT
>JAJRCO010000141.1 GCA_028678905.1 Methanomicrobiales archaeon | reverse complement strand
GAGAGGCTGATCTCACATTTCAGGAATCTTCTCGAAGAATATACCTTATCCCCCCATACCGGGATGGCGGTGTATCGGGGTTTTGATCCCTCCGGTCTCCTCGAATTCGGCCGGAAGGCCAAGGGCTGCAAGGTTACCATGGGAGATCTGGAGCAGATCGCGGATCCCGATCTCTCCATCCCCATCGCGGGAAGGGGGAGAGTGGGTGCCGTCGCAGCGATCCCCTTTTACACCCGCTTTGCGGAGGCAGTGGAACTATGGAATGGGTGAAACTGAAAGCACATCTCCTGGAGAATGGATCGGCTCGGGTGGAAGGGGCCCCCATTGACGCCTATCTCGGGCAGTCCACCGCAGGACCGGGAGCAGGGGGGTCTGGTTCGGCCTTCTTCACCCGAGGTGAAGGGCGGGTACGACTCTCTATCCAGGAAGATAGCCCTATCGTTTTGCTGCATCGGGGAGAGGGAGTGGTGACCCTCGCAGTTGATGGTGAAACAGTGGAAGGAACACTGGAGAAAGTCGGCCTCCACTGCCCCCGCCAGGCGTACGTGACCATCAACGAACGCTGCATTCACCGTTGTAAGTATTGCATGGTACCATTCCAGCAGGGAAGGATGAAGACCGTGGAAGAGCTGGAAGCCCATATCAGGGCCATACAGAACCGGATCGATGCGATCGCGATCACTAGTGGCGTGGCCGCGAATGAAGGCGAAGAGGAAAAAGTAACGTTATCTCTTGTGCGACGGATTCGCCACTTGGGGATCCCAATTGGGGTTTCCATTTATCCTAGGGAAGAGACCCCTGGTCTACTCCATGTCGAAGGAGTAGAAGAGGTGAAGTTCAATCTCGAAACCGCCACGGATCACCTCTTCACCCGGATGTGTCCGGGCCTTGATCGGGACCTGATATGGCGAATACTGGATCGGTCGGTTACCCTGTTCGGTGAGAACCATGTCTTCAGCAATGTGATCATTGGTCTAGGTGAAACGGATTCGGAGATGGAGACCTGCATTGAGGATCTCGCGGATCGGGGAGTGATTCCGGTCCTGCGGCCCCTTCAGCCCGCTGCTGCGGTTGCCCACTATCCGCGGGTCAGTGCAGGGAGGCTCCTCTCCCTCTGCGAGCGAGAGGAAGCTATCCTGAAAACGGCAGGACTGGAGCCACTGGAAGCCCGGACCATGTGCCTTGCCTGTACCGGATGCGATCTCACACCAGGGAGGGATACATGAGGGGTGAGGAAGCCCTGGCTCGGGCCCTTCGAACCTGTGCGGATACCTGGTACACTGTGCCTGGTTATCCGGTGACCCATCTTGCAGAACTCCTCCAAGCAGAGATGGTGGTGAACGAGAAGGTGGCAGTGGAATATGCTCTCGGGGATTCTCTTTCCGGCAGACGTTCTACTGTAATCCTGAAGAACGTGGGGTTGAATGCCTGCGCCGACCCCCTGGTGAATGCAACCACCCAAGGTTTGAGGGCAGGTGTGGTAATCCTTGCCGGAGATGATCTCGATGTAGTCGGTTCCCAAAACGCCCAGGACTCCCGGTACTACGGTGAGATCGCCCAAGTTCCGGTGATCGAACCAGACCGCGAAACCTGCGAGGTGGGTGTGGAGGCCGCGTTCGAGGTATCCGAGAAATTCTCCCGTATCGCACTCCTCCGGGTGACTCCTCCCCTCCTGGAATCGGAG
This sequence comes from Methanomicrobiales archaeon, assembly GCA_028678905.1. Lineage (GTDB taxonomy): Archaea > Halobacteriota > Methanomicrobia > Methanomicrobiales > JACTUA01 > JAJRCM01. Next base: position 4,051 of record JAJRCO010000141.1, on the reverse strand, counting down.
GTGCCGGAAAGCCCCGCCAAGCGGACCGATTCCACGGGAGCTCTTGCAGATCCCTGCCTCACCATGCGGGGAAGGGCGCTTCAGGCCGACCAGATCCTGCAGAGCCTGTTTTCCTGGTCGCAGCTGTCCACCCTGAACCGGCTACGGGTAGGGAGTATCGGGGTGGGACCCGCCCATGGAACCTCTCATGTTGTCACGGTATACCCACCCCCGCCACTACAGCCGGGAGCCGCCATCAACGAATACGGCAGACCGTTCGTACGGGAGCACCAGGGGCTTCACCCGCCCGCGATACGGAGGCAGCCGGAAACTTTTGCGATGCGGGGAAAATACCGGACCTTCTGCCCTTCCTGCCCCTTCAAGCCGCTATTTGCCCTTCTGAAGGAAAAGGGGATGCAAGCTGCCTGTGACATGGGTTGTGCAATTCTCTCCATGAATCCCCCCTACCAGATCGGAATCTGCGGGTATGGCCTGGGTTCATCGGTGGCAGTGGCCGCACGATCCACTGGAGTTGCACTCACCGGAGACTATGCCATGCTTCACTCTGGCCTTCCAGCGCTCATCGATGTCCATGAAAAGAATCTCCCCCTCCTGTGCATCGTGATGAAAAACGAGAAGTTGGGACTGGTGGGGACCGGGCAGGCCTATGATCCGATTCCGTATCTACGATGGGCCAATCCGGTGATCTGTCCAGCGACAGACATAGCTACTCTCCGGGATCGTATACAGAGACCAGAAAAACTCCAGGTAATCGTCGTTGAAGGGATCTGCCCGGAAGGTGAACGACATGAAATCGTGGAATGTTGAAATCTGTGATGTAACCCTGCGTGACGGGGAACAGACCCCCGGGGTATCATTCAGCTGCGAGGAGAAAGTCCGCATCGCGGAGGTCCTGGACCAGATCGGGGTTGAGGTGATCGAAGCTGGGTTCCCCATCACTTCCCCCTATGAGAAACACTGCGTGCGGACCATCGCCCATCAGGGGCTTGACGCCCGTATCTGCTGCCTTGCCCGCGCCCGAAAGGGCGATGTGGAGGCAGCAATCGACTGCGATGTGGACATGGTGAGTATCTTCATCCCCACCTCAGACCTCCACATCCAGCATAAATTTCACAAACCCCGTGAACAGGTGCTCGAGGAAGCACTGGATATGATAGATCTCACCCACGACCACGGGGTTCCGGTCCGTTTTGCTGCTGAGGATGCCTCCCGTACTGATCTCAGTTTTCTTCTGGAGGTATACCGGCAGGGTGAAGATCATGGAGCAGACCTTCTCTCTTTTGCCGACACGGTGGGGGCACTCACTCCCCTCGAGATGTACGAGACCATGAAAGTCCTGGTCGCAACCGTGCACCGGCCGCTCTGTGCCCACTGCCACAATGATATGGGTATGGCGACCGCAAACACCCTAGCCGCGGCAGCTGCGGGCGCCTTCCAGCTCCACACCACGGTGAACGGGATCGGGGAGAGGGCAGGAAACGCGGCTCTGGAGGAGGTGCTTGTCGCCCTATACATGAAAGGGGGTGTCGATCGCTACGATCTTGCCCACCTCACCGCCCTCTCACGGATGGTCACCCAATACTCGGGAGTCCCCATCGACCGACTCAAACCCGTGGTGGGGGATCACGCCTTCCGGCACGAAAGCGGAATCCACATCGCGGCAATTCTGGAAGATACCGCTACCTATGAATTCTTCCCGCCCTCCCTGGTGGGAGCGGAGCGGAAGTTCACCTTGGGTAAGCATACCGGCAGAAAAGCCCTGGAACATGAGGTAGCCCGGCTCGGGTACCACCTGGACGAACCCCAGATCTGCCGGGTGCTGGAGATGGTGAAGGAACGGGGGGAGAAGAAGGTGGATCTCACCGATGAGACACTGATCGACCTGATCAAGCTCGTAACGGAGGGACCCGGGTGGTAGGCACCCTCTCTGAGCGGATTCTCGGCGGTCTGGCCAGTTCGTATGTCGACCGGGAGGTGGACCGTGCCTACGTCCATGACGGAACCGGCGTGCTCACCCTCGAAACTTGGCGGATGATGGGGGAGAAGGGGCCGGTGAACCCTGAGCGGCTGGCCATCATCTTCGATCACATCGCACCCGCGAACACCAGCCTCACGGCGAATCTCCAGGCTGAGCTGCGGGAGTTTGCCCGTGCCCATGCGATTCCCTTCTCTGAAGTGGGAGAGGGGATCGCCCACCAGATCATGAGCGAAGGGCGGGTGCTTCCCGGAGAGATAGTGGTCGGGGCGGATTCCCATTCCTGTACACTCGGAGCGTTCGGAGCCTTTGCCACCGGCATGGGTGCAACGGATATGGCTGCGATCTGGACAAGCGGGATGACCTGGCTCCGGGTTCCCGCTACGATCGCGATCGAGCTTACAGGAAAGCTGCAGGAACCCGCTGAAGCAAAAGATGTGGCCCTTACTTATGTGTCCTCCCTGGGAATGGATGGTGCCACCTACTGTACCCTGGAATTCATCGGGGATGGTGCGGCCACACTCTCCATGAGTGACCGGCTCACCCTCTGTAACCTCTCCGTGGAAGCAGGCGCAAAAGCCGGGCTCTTCTATGCCGACACGACCACCCTCAGATACCTGCGGAAGTATGGGGTAGCGGCAGAGTCCCAATCTCCGGAAGAGTGTACCTATTACAGGGAGATTCCCCTGGATTTGAGCACGATCGAACCGGTCGTGGCGGTCCCGCCCCGGGTGGATACGGTGAAGCCGGTCTCCGCCCTCGCGGGAACCCCCATTCATCAGGTGTTCGTGGGGACCTGTACGAACGGCCGGTACACTGACCTAGAAAGATTTGCTCGAATCGTGCGGGGGAAACAGGTCGTCATCCGAACCCTGGTCGTTCCGGCCTCCCGTTCGGTTCTCCTGGAGGCGACGAGAACCGGTGTACTTGCCGATCTGGTCACCGCAGGGTGCACGGTTGGCATCCCCGGATGTGGGCCCTGTCTGGGCGCCCACATGGGTGTGCTGGGGGAGGGAGAGATCTGCCTCTCTACTGCGAACCGGAACTTCACCAATCGCATGGGAGTGGGTGGGGGTATCTATCTCTGTTCGGTGGCAACAGCGGCAGCAAGCTCGCTCACCGGGTGCATAACCCCACCGGGGGAATCCTGAATGTTCATCCAGGGAAAAGCCGTCTGTCTGGGCAGCGATATCGATACGGACCAGATCATCGCAGGCCGCTATCTCCGCACAAAGGACAGGAAGCATTGGGCAGAGCATGTGTTCGAGGATCTCGATCCTTCCCTCGCCCCTCGGCTAAGGGGCGCAATCCTCATGGCAGGGAAGAATTTCGGGTGTGGATCCTCCCGTGAACAAGCCGCAATCGCCCTAAAGGAGGCGGGGATAGTGGGGGTGATTGCACCCTTCTTTGCCCGGATCTTTTTCCGCAACGCGATCAACGTGGGCCTTCCGGTGGTCGAGTGTACCTGTACCTGCATTGACGGATCCGAGGTCTCTGCGGATCTCACCGCAGGATGGGTTCAGGTGGGTGAGGAACGGATACCTGCCTGTCCCCTCTCGCCCAGAATGCAGAGTATTCTCGAGGCCGGGGGACTTGTGGAGTACGGGAGGATCCACCCGTGATCTTTCCCCGCGAATGCAAGGAGGTGGGGTACGCGAGCACCAAACCCTGTGGAGACCGGGTCTACTTCCTCTCCCGATACCTGGTCCGGGAAGCGGGGGATGGATACGAAATCCTCCAGGTTGAACTTGACCCCACCGAGAAAGGAATGCTCCGCACGATACTTAGGACCGAGAGGATCGCAAGCATGGGAGAGGTCTCCTGGTACCCGGAGAAAGTGCAGCTGTATGACAGGAAGCACCTCGTGGACCTCGCCATGCAGAGTGGGACCCGCTGCACACTCTTTTCAGGGTTGGACGAGCACCTTACTTTCGTTTGCGATCCCGATCCCAGGGCTTATTTGACGGTCCATGTCTATGACATTGAACCCCCCCATACCACCCACTACGCCACCCACCGGGAACAGGAAAAAATTGGTATATTAGGCGATATGGATATATAGCTCGAGCACCCTAT
>JAJRCO010000252.1 GCA_028678905.1 Methanomicrobiales archaeon | reverse complement strand
TTCTGGAGAGCAGACCCGGTGAGCGGAGGGAATGGTTCAGCCGAGTCCTGGGCATCGATTACCTCAAGGAACAGAGCGTGGCGATACTAAAGGAACGAATAGACCGGGCCGAGCATACCAGGGATCGGTTGGACGGAGAGGTAACCACGCTGACCCGGTTGTTGGAAGAGGAAGACCCCACCAGGCTGGAGTTATCTCGAATTAACCTGGAGAAAGCTATCTCCTCCCATCAAAAGGCGATCGAAGCCCTGATCATTACGATCGGGAATGGGGAGAAACAACTGCAGGCATTTCAGCACGAGAGATCCCGGTTTATGCAGATCGCCGAGCGCAGGGATGCCGCAGACAGGGAACTGGAGGGGCTTCGCCGCCGAAAAACTGTCCTTGAGGAACAGCTGGGCTCCCTTGAAAAAATGACAGCAGAATATGAACAGTTACAACTGGAAGTGGAAGGATATCCTCAGGACAGGGAAACATACGAGCAGGCACTGAAGGTAAAAGCTCGGTTTGATCGTCTGGCACAGGAACGGGTGTTTACGGGAAGACGTCTCGCGGATCTGGAGCGGAGAACCAGACACCTTCAGGAAAAGGAGCGGGAATATTCCGAAACCCTGGATCAGCAGAATGTGTTGATTGCAGAGATACGGACGCAGAGCGGCTGCCCACTGGAACTAGAAAATGCATCCCTGAGTCGATGGATTCAGGAGAAAGAGCACGAACTGGCTCTTCAGACAGGGAGCCTTAACGAAATAGTGAACGCCTGCGGTCGTGAGAGGGTGAAAATCCTTTCCGATTGGGAGAATATTCGCAAGGCTGGCCAGGACGGAGAGTGCCCTCTCTGCCATCAGCGTCTGGGAGAACACTACCCCCAGCTAGAGAAGGAATTTGAGGATCGGCTCCGGGATCTGGTGAGCAAGGCTGAAAATGCGTGTGAACTCCTGGAAAGTCATGAGCGGGAAAGGTCACGACTCGCTGCATTTCGGCCGCAGCTCGCCCGGATCCGGACCACGGGAGATCTGGAGAAGGTGCGGACATCCCTGGTGCAGGATCGCCAGTCACTTGACCAGGAGAGAGTCCAGATGCTGGAAGAGAGAGAACAGGTCGAACGGCAGATCAATGATCTGGACTTTGATGAAGCCGGATTTTCGATCCTTGAGCAAAAGATCCGGACTACCGAATCCAAATACCGGCGTTTCCAGGAGACTGGAAGGATGATTGCCGCACTTCCCGTACTTCGCCTGCAACGGGAGGCTATCCTCCAGGAAGAGGGGGATAAACAGAATGAGCGGAACCGGATCCTCGAAGAGCTCGCAGACTCCTCCTACAATCCCTTAACCGAGGAGGTACTGCAGGACGAATTGCAGCATCTCCGGGAGGAGCGCACTCAAAAAGAAGCCGACCTCGCCCGGGATCGGGAGCGGAGTGCAAAAATTCTCGAAAGCCTCAACCATCTGCAGGAAGTACAACGACGGATCCTGGAAGTACAGCAGCACCAGGCAGATCTGCTCGAAGAGACCCGCCTGCTCAAACTGACCAGAAGCACCATCTCGGATTACGTTACCTACTTGATGCAGGTGGTGAGGGTGCAGATTGAGCAGACCGCAGGCGAGATCCTGTCCGTCATCACGGGTGGAAGATACGAACAGGTTCTGCTGGATACCGAGTTCAACCTCCGCGTCAGCGATATGGATAACGACTTCCCTATCGAGCGGTTCAGCGGTGGCGAACAGGATGACATCGCTGTAGCCCTGCGTATCGCGCTCTCTCACTATCTGGCCGAGCTCCACCAGATTCACGATAGCACCTTTCTGATTTTCGATGAGATCTTTGGAAGCCAGGACGAGGAGAGAAGAGGTAACCTCCTCCGGGCACTCCGAACACAGGAATCCCGCTTCCCACAGATCATCCTTATCTCCCATATCCCGGAGATTCAGGGTGAGTTTGCCAGCACGCTGGTAGTGGAGATGGAGAGCGATCAGACCAGCGTGGTGCGGGAGGCGAGCTGAAACCATGCCCTCCGGCGACCCCTACCAGGAATCGGTAGATAAAACCCTGTACCGGATCCGGAATTTCCTTCCCGGGGATATAGTGGAACGGTTCCAGGAGCAAAGCGGGCTGGATTCCTCTGCATTCCAGGCACTCGAACCGGGAATCCGTGGCACTGTGACCGGAATAGACGGGAGCAGTTCGCTTGTTCTGGAAGGAGGAAGTTTCTCCGTCGCGGCAATTCGGGCCGGGCGAAGCACCATGCAGGAATCAGGGACTCATCGTCTCCTCACGCCGCTCCTTCTCTCCCTGCTCGGGCCGGAGTCGGAAAACCCGGATTTTCCCGCTCTTTATTGGGAGTGTTTTGAGAACGATCCCCTTACCCCTCTCGATCATGATGATCCCCATGGTCCGGCCTCCGTGCTTCGCGACACCCTCGAATACTGGGTCGCTCTTCGTGCGGTGCAGACGGAAGCTCCGGAATCACTCGTACTCCTGGACGGAGCTCTCCGCGTCAGCCATGCCAGCCATGACCCGGTTCTCCAGCAGATCATTGCAACGGCCGAAAATCGGCAGGTACACCTCGCTGCAGTGGCTAAACGCACCGAGGCGACCTGGGGTGGCGGGATTCCGCTCATCCCCGCCGCAGAAGGGCTGGCATCCCGAGCGGGAGTTCTTCCTCCCTGGTGGATCCGGATAGAGACGAAAATCCTTGACCACATGCAGTTTAGGCAATGGCAGCATGGGGATTTGTATATCGTAAAATTGCATCCCCACGCGGCGGTCACCCTCAAGCTGGAGCTTCCACTGGATCAGGATGAACAATCGGTCCATGAAACGATGCAGCTGCTGGCAGGATATGCGGATGACGGCAGATTACCCGGATATCCCTATCCACTCCTGGATGCGCACCGGTCAGTGGTCATTGATCAGGAGACGGTGGATCGTATCCGGCACGATCTGCTCCGGGGGATGACCGGAAGCGGGTATACGTTTTCCCATTATCGGCAGCTTTTTGGAGATGTTCATGATGAATTTAGAAAATATTGATCCCCAGGATCGTTCGAAATTCCGGCTGATTGGAACCAGTGTCCTCCTCTACCGGTTTATTGTCCCCCATGATGCCCAACTCTTCGTAGGAGATATCCTGAAGGTAGTGGATGCCGGAAAAGGATACACGTTCTTTGCGAAAGTGACGGACCTCTTCCACGAGAGCAATTTTACAGACAACCGCTGGGATACCCGCCCGTACAGCGATCACTTCTATGGTCTGGGGGAGGACGTGTTCCTGGGAGTGGAGGCGGTTCCCCTCGGCTATGTAGACAGCACAGGGGGGTTCCGCAAACCCCGCACCATTCCCACAAAATTCTCTCCCGTGCAGGAACCCGGTACCGAGGATTTCGCCTTCCTCATGCAGGTAATGGGTGATATCGAGGTGGGCGCCATGAAGACCGGACAGGATGTGCTGCAGGGAGTAGAGGTAAGTATACCCAGCAGCATCCTTCCCCAACATATGGGGGTCTTTGCTACCACTGGCATGGGAAAAAGCAATTTCATGAAGGTCTTTTCGGCCTCATCCATGAAGGCACGAAAATTCGGACTGCTGGTGGTAGATCCTCATGGTGAATATCTAAAAGGGGGCCCCTCCACCCGATCTGGCCTTATTCATTACCAGACCGGCCGGGAAGGGCTCGCGGTATACTCCATCCGCGAGGAAAAGGAGAGGAAGAAATACGGATTAAACCGGCTATGGCTGGAATTCGATGACTTCCGAATGAACGACCTCGGCATCTTGTACGAGATATCCGGACCCCAGAGTGAGATCATCGAGGCCCTGGGGGATTTCCGCGGAAGCGAAGTGATCCATTTCTTCCAGCAGGTGGAGCCAGAGACCTTCGATGCGAACTCCTACCGGACCCTTGAAGGAAAGAACCGGGAGATTGCCTACCGCATCCGGACCTCACTATCCGGACCACTGCGGGCCCTTAAGAGAAAGGTGGATAACCTGGTGCACGGAAACCGTGAGTTCTTCCGCGAAGGAGTCTCCTCTTTTCCGGAAATCCTGCGCAATCTGCATGAGAATCGGGTGGTTCTTATCGATATACCACGCATGGGAGAGAGAAGCGAGCTGTTCATCCTTTCCATGATCACGCGGATGATTATGGAGCAGCACCAGGAAAAAGCAAAGCAGTTTGGAATAGAGGAACGTGAGATGTCCTTCCCTCAGGTGCTCATCGCCATCGAGGAGGCACAGAGAGTGCTGGGAGCCGGAAGAGAGGGAACCCAGATCTTCCGGGAGTGCGCTATGGAAGGAAGAAAATTTGGGGTAGGTCTCTGCGTAATTACGCAGCAACCGAAAAATATCGATTTCCGGGTGCTTGCGCAGATCAACACTTTTATCGTGATGGGGCTGGGGGACAAACACGACCGTGATATCATCGCAAGCAGCGCCAAACAGGATCTTTCGCGGATGGATACCGAGATCCAGACCCTGGACCGTGGTGAAGCGATCATCAGTACTATCGGTATCCCGTTCCCGGTGAGTACCCGCATTCACCATTTCGATGACTACATCAGGACGTTGAACCAGGAAAATAAACGCTTGCTGTCGGAAGGTCTGGAAGATACCTTTTAGCACTGGATTACTTTTTTCGGGTTCTTTGAAGAATCGATATTACCTCCGGTCGCGGTTAACAGAACCCCGGATGAAGAGTTCTTTAACGAAAATCGCAAGGAGAGGCACCGTCTGTGCCTCCTGAAGGGTACCAGGGAGGTTTTGGACCGATCCTGCTCCATGCGGCGATAGGCAATTCCAACGGTATTAGGGTAAACGCAGGCAAGCAGAATCAGAAGGAATGGGGAGAAGAGTTACTCTTTTTTCTTTTCTTCTGCCTGCTTTCCAATCTTTTTGATGGAGACGCAATTGATAACCGGATCCCCTGTCGCTATGTAACGCTTGATCACGGAACCCACAACTTCGACAAGATCGTTCACCCTGATATCTTCGGTGGGGGATGTGAATATTTTCACCGAGATCTCTCCCGTTTTGTCCGCCACCAAATACTGGGGACGGTTCAGGTAACGGAAGTACACTCTTTCCACGACACCCTGGATGCGGACTATCTCACCTACCATATTGGGATTGATTGCCTTTATCCGGACCGATTTTGCTTCCCTTTCATACTCGGGAATTACCTCCGCATACGACTGCTGGCTCATATAGTTGAGCGCGATTGGTATGAGCAGTAGCAGTATCAGCGTGGGGATGCCCCAGATAAGAATTGACGTGTCCTTGGAGACAATATACGAAAAAATAAGGAGTATGGTGAAGATCACCACCACGATTACCGCGAGAGGTGAGATCTTCACATTGATATTTCTAATCTTCATCAGGGCGTCTACTTCAGTGCTGCGATCTCTTTCCTGAAGGCAACCCAGTAGATAACGCCGACAAAGAACAACGCACCAACGATATTGCCAATGGTGACAATGATGAGGTTACTGGTCCACATCGTTACCCAATTGAGGTTGGCATTGATTGCTGCTGGATCGGTGACGAATCCCTGGGTCATAATGCCTGCCGGTATAAAGTACATGTTTGCCACAGAGTGCTCAAACCCTGATGCAACGAAGGCCATGATGGGGAACCAGATCCCAAAGAACTTACCTACCAGGTCATCAGCACAAATACCCAACAGAATCGCAAGGTTCACGAGCCAGTTACAGGCAATTGCTTTCAGGAACGCAGACCACATTCCTGCGGCTCCAACGTACGCTACTTTAGCTCCACCAATTGCAATAGCGCGGGAACCGAACGCGGTTACGGTCGCTGCACCAGCAGCATTCCACGTGCTGAAGGGACCATAGGCCATGACATATGCGAACCAAATTGAGCCGATGAGGTTCCCAACGTATACCAAAATCCACAATCTGATGACTTGTGCCCAGCTTATTTTGTGGATGAAGGCGGCCATAGGGGCAAGCATCGCATCACCGGTAAACAGCTCGGCACCGGTGAGTACGATGATGATCAGGCCTACGGGGAAAGTCGCACCCAGAATGAGCTGAGAGAACCCGGCACTCGCCGTTCCGAAGCGTAAGGCTGCATCTGTAGCCTGGATTCCGGTGCTGCATACAGTTGCCAGTGCGGCTCCCATGGCGATGTATGCTCCCGCCATGAAACCACGGAGGAGCATATTCCATGAGGGCAAGCCACACTTATACTTACCGGCATCCCCGGCTTTCGCAACAATCTGTACTGGAGGATGGAATACCATATTTCAATACACCTCTTTTCACATGCTACCTATACCAGCATCATTTGAGCGTATAGGTCAAATTAAAGCTATTTTACGAATCTTATTAAAAACTTTCTAAACGAGTGCACTCAAATGGTGAAAAAATCGATTAAAAATTTTATATATCTAGCTGTTATAAAAATTAACAATATAAAAAATTAAATAAAATAAATTAACTTTATAATATGTTTCTGGTCGCCTCGCGGATGCACAAGTTTCCGGGATCTTCTCACCGCGGGTGAAAACATATTAAACATGATCAGAAATTTATGGAGAAAGCACCGGAAAGATCTGTAAATTCTTGTATCCTTCTGCAAGACGCTGTTGAACTGGTAGTTTTATACCTTGCGTGCAGCGGTTAGCAGGAATTTTATCTTTTCCTTAAACGAACTTCCCGTCAATTTTCGGCGCCCGCCAGAAAAGATCCCTACCACTGTCCTTAGGTAACAGGACGACAGGAAGTATCCGATTTCCAGTGATTTCACCGATTACGAGTTGTATCGAAGAATTTCTGTGAACTATATACCCAATGTTTTGGTAACTCATTGAATATGTGTCCCTTGGATGGACAAAAAAATAAAGAGATTGGAACCGGCGAGACCGATTACTTCTTGAAGATGTCGAAGATCTGGTCGGAACCAGTCGCCGCGAGACGGGCCCGCTCGGTGGGTTCCTCCACCAGGGCCAGCACCGGCAGGGTCATGTCCACACCGGGGACATACCCAAACATCTCCTGTAGATCCACCTGAAGGGCGTGCATATGCAGGGCGTTGGGGATATCCATCGCACACAGTTCCTGACACTGCCCGCAGTTGACACAGGAGTCGGAAACATGGGTGAGCCGTATGAGGTGGAACATGAAGCTGGGCGGCACATCTCCCGGAGGAACCAGATAGGGTTTCTTAGTGCTACATTCCACGCAGTAACAGATCGGGCACTGCTCGACGCACTGATAGCAGCGGATGCAGCGGGAGGTTTCCTTCACGATGTTCTCCAGGCGCTGTCTTCCTTCTCCCAGTTTCTCGAAATCCTTCTTCCGCCATTTATCGCCGAGCTTCAGCATCGCATTCTCGGTTTTCTTCCGGATCTCGATACCTTTCTCGGGTGCAGGTTCAACCTTGATAACACCGGCAGCGATGGCTCCCTCAAGGAGAGAGGTTCCTTTATCGCTGCACGCTTCCACGAAGGTCGCTTTACCGGCCTTGTCGCCGATAACTCCCCAGTTTCCGCAGGCCAGATCGGCCTGCCGGGTGATCTTCAGCTTGCAACGCCGGCAGTTGGGCCTTCGGCCGAATCCTTGCTCCTCGAGCTCGTCCATGGAGATGCCTTTGTGGCCTCCCTCGTACTCGATGATGAACTGGCCCTTATCGATCTCTTCCTTATGGACCGTGTCGGGGTCGACCCCGAACTTCTCCTTGATCATCTTTCGTGCAGTGATGGCACTTACGCTTCCTCCACAGTTCACCCCGATCATAATGAGGTTGTCGAGATTCACCTGCTGGCGTTTACCCAGCTCGTACAACCCCATCATATCGCATCCTTTAACGACCATGGCGATCTTCATGTCTTTCGCACCGTTGAGGAATTTCTTCACCAGCTTGGACATGAGGAGGGTCCCACAATGGAGAGATCCCGCGACATCCTTCACTTCCTCGGGGTTCGTAATTACGACGGGAACGGCATCATACAGGTCCTGTCCCTTCTTGACCGCGAAGACTGCGTCCACCAGTTTTGTTTCCAGGGCAAATTTCAGCAATCCGGTGACGGCTCCACCGCATTCCGCCTTCTTCGCGATCTCCGCGTCGGTTGTCCAGGCGTAGACCATGTCTCCTTTTGCTACCATGTTCAGGCCTCCGTGATCTTTTCAACCCGTACAGCACAAGCCTTGTACTCCGGAATTTTTGCGATCGGATCAAGAGCGTTATTTGTTAACACGTTTGCCGCACACTCTGCATAGTGGAAGGGCATGAACATCACACCTTTCATAATATCCGGAGTGACCTTGGCCGGTACATTTACCTGACCGCGGCGGCTGACAGCCCGGACCATTTCCTTATTCTGGATGCCGAGCGCTTTCGCATCCTCCGGATTAATCTCGATCCATCCGGTGGGAACCTCGTTCTCTAGATCCTTGGAGCGGCGGGTCATGGTACCGGTGTGCCACTGCCAGATGCAGCGCCCCGTGGTGAGGATAAAGGGGTATTCTGCATCGGGAACTTCCGCGGCTGGCTTGTAGGGTACGGCAAACATGACACCCATCCCATCGGGGTGAGAGAACTTCGCACCGTGCAGGATAGGCGTTCCGGGGTGTTCCAC
>JAJRCO010000001.1 GCA_028678905.1 Methanomicrobiales archaeon | reverse complement strand
TCGATCTGCTTACATGTGATGGTAAGCTCTCATTCCGCACGTTCGATGGCTAATGCACTCAGATATGCCATGGTCTGGAGGATCTCCTTATTTTCAGGGGTCAGCATCTCTGCAGGATTCTTAAATGCACATGCCAAAACCCCATAGACGACCCGGTGCACCTTAATGGGAACGTAATACCCCATCCCCGAGGGGAGGGTATCACTCCCCATTCCCGCATCACGGCCATTATCGTATACCCACTGGGCAATGGAGACTTCTTTTGGACTGTACGGATACCCAGGATCTCCCACTTCCACATGGAGACCTCCGATACCGGGAACAAAGATGGCAAAGGATCCATCTCCGAACTGGCGCATATGTTGATAAAGACTGGAAAAAATCTCTTTTCGCTCCCTGACATTCATCAGATCACGGGACAGAACCGCGATCGCTTCTGCCTTCGCTTCACTCCTCCATATCTGGGGTAAAAGATAGCGGAGACGGGTGGCGAGGCTGCTGATGATCAATGCGATCACCACATACCCGATAAAAGAGATGAAATATTGCCAATCAGAGACCCCGAGCGTGTAATAGGGCTCAACAAACATAATATCAAAGATGAAAATGCTGACTACGGCCGTGGCAACCGCAGTCCCCCTTCGGAGAAACAACGCAGTCACGATCACAGGAAGAAGCTGGATGATAAGAAGATTGGAGGGACTGAACATACCCCGCAGCAGATAATTCGCAATGGTCACCAGCCCGATGAGAACGGCACTTACCGCGAAATCCACGCTCAGGAGCTGCGGCAACTGCCGGTGAATGGGGATGCTGACCGGTTTTTTCGGTTCAAACAGGAACAGATCAACACCCTTTGACCGAACCATGATTCGGTACACAGGGGAGAGAAAGATGTCGAGGCCGCGGGGTTTTCCCAGCATGATCATGGTGACGTTGTGCTGCCGGGCATAGCGCAGAATCTCACTTGCCACATCTCCTCCCCGGTACCGGACGATCCGCCCTCCCAGTTCCCGTGCGGTTTCCATGGCACCCTCGATCCATTTCCGTTCCTGATCAGTGAGGTTCTGTTCGCTCTCCGTTCCTACCGATAGAACGATCCAGTCTGCCTGAAAACGATCGGCAAGTTTGTAGGCCGCCCGCACCATCTGGTCAGCAGTGGGTCCTGGGCGGATCCCCACCAGAAGTCTTTCGCCTGCCGGCCAGGGCCCCGGGATAGCCCGTGCCCGCATGCGGGAGATCATCAGCCGGTCTGTGATCTGTGCCACATAACGGAGGGCAATCTGTCGGAGAGCGAGCAGGTTCTCTGTACTGAAGAATCGTTCGATGGCCTGTTCGGCCATGTCCTGCACGTACACTTTTCCTGCCCGGAGTCGTCCCTGCAACTCTTCCGTAGGGAGATCGATCAGCCGGATCATGTCTGCAGCGGTAAAGACCGTGTCCGGAATCGTCTCCGTCATCCGGATACCGGTAATCTGTGCGACAGAATCGTTCAGGCTCTCCACGTGCTGGATATTGACTGTGGTGCAGACCGAGATACCTTCATGGAGGAGATCGACGACATCCTGGAAACGTTTGGTATGGCGCATACCGGGTGCATTGGTGTGTGCGAGCTCGTCCACCAGGACCATCTTCGGTCGTCGCTCAACTATCGCATCGGTATCCATCTCCACCAGCTGCAGTCCCTGATATTCTGTCCGGATTGGTGGAACTATCTCGAATCGGGCTGCCAGGGCATCTGTCTCCGGGCGGCCATGGGTTTCCACATAGCCGATGATGACGTCCACCCCCTCCTTCCGCCATGCCAGCGCGTCCTGGAGCATGGTATAGGTCTTCCCCACGCCCGATGCGTAGCCGAGATAGATAATCAGCTGCCCGTCATGGGTTTTACGCTCTTCTTCTTCTGCGACTGCGAGCAGATCCTCAGGCAGAGGGCGCCTTTCTTCTATCGACTGTTTTGGTGCCATCTCAGACGATTCCCCCAGATCTTTCCTCAAGCGCCCGGTTCAGGGAGAGAATATGTACGTACGGTTGCGCAAAGGGCTGCGGATTTATGGCGTAGGAGATCACGAGATTCCGTACGTCCACCTCACTAATATTCCGCTCCTTGGCGATGATGGGTACCTGGAGCAGGGCGGCATCCAGGCTGAGATGAGGATCGAGACCGCTTGCCGATGACGTGACAAGATCGGAGGGAATCGGTCCCGGCATCCCGAGAACATTCAGGGTTTTTATCCGGTCAGCGACCTCTGAAAGCAGGAAGGGATTTGTTGGTCCCAGGTTGGATCCCCCTGAACTGGTTGCATTATAGGGAGCTCCAGATGTTGCGGATGGCCGTCCCTGGAAGTAGCGGGGAAGAGAGAAGTTCTGCCCGATGAGCTCGGATCCCACCACAGACCCATTCGGTAAAATGATGAGAGAACCATGGGCCTGGTAGGGAAATGCGGTGGTGGCGATAACCATAATGGTCAAAGGATAGATCATCCCGGTGAGAATAAAGAAGATCGCAAACAATTTAGCCGCAGTCACCAGTGAGTTCATCGTCTGTCTCCTATAACGGTAAAATCCAGGTCAGTACCATATCGATCAACTTGATTCCCAGGAACGGTGCGATCATCCCTCCGAGACCGAACAGGATCAGGTTGTAGGTGAAGAGACGCGAGGCCGGCATGGGCCGGAATCCCACACCTTTCAGAGCCAAGGGAATAAGGAGGGGGATGACCAGTGCGTTGAAGATGACCGCCGATGCGATGGCGGTATACGGCGTGGAGAGCCCCATGATGTTAAGTACAGCCAGTTCTGGGTAGATACCCAGCAGGGCAGCAGGGATGATGGCAAAGTACTTGGCCACATCGTTGGCGATGGAGAAGGTGGTGAGGGCACCGCGCGTCATCAGGATCTGTTTTCCGATCTCCACGATCTCCAGCAGTTTGGTCGGATTGCTGTCCAGGTCAATGATATTTGCGGCCTCCCGGGCGGGCTGGGTCCCATTATTCATGGCCACCGCAACATCGGCCTGGGCCAGGGCGGGAGCATCGTTGGTCCCGTCACCGGTCATGGCCACCATGTACCCTTCGTTCTGATATTCACGAATCAGCCGGAGTTTTTCATCAGGTTTTGCTTCGGCGTAGTAATCTTCTACACCTGCCTCCGCTGCGATCGCGGCCGCCGTCAGGTTGTTATCGCCGGTGATCATCACGGTCTTGATACCGATCTGGCGCAGATCCAGGAAACGCTCTCGTATACCGGTCTTCAGGATGTCCTTGAGATGGATGACCCCGAGAATGGCGGAGTTCCTGCTTACCACCAGAGGTGTTCCGCCTGAAGAAGCGATACCGGTTACCTTTGCAGCCAGGTCCGGCGGAATAGTTCCTCCTTTCTCTTTGACGTTGCTGATGATGGCATCGGACGCGCCTTTCAGGTAGGAGATCCCCCCACACTCCGCTCCGCTCACCCGTGTCTGGGCAGAGAAGGCGATGAAACGAGTATCGGGAGGACATGTTGCCCTGGTATCCACCTTTTCCTGGACGAGTTTGATGATGCTCTTTCCTTCCGGGGTGTCATCTGAAATGGAAGACAGAAACGAAGCCTCCATCAATTCCTCCCTGGTCCGCCCTGCCACCGGTACAAATTCCGCGGCCTGGCGATCTCCGAGTGTGATGGTACCGGTTTTGTCCAGCAGCAGCACATTCACGTCTCCTGCCGCTTCGATTGCCCTTCCTGAGAGCGCCACCACATTTTTCTGAAAGAGTCGATCCATCCCCGCAATGCCAATCACGGGCAGGAGCGCAGCGATGGTCGTAGGAGCCAGGCAGACAAAAAGCGCAATGAGCACAGTGAGACTGGGAGATGAGCCCGAGCCACTCAGGGATGAACTGAAGGCGGCAACAGGGGACATGTTCGCGACCACTACCAGGAAAACGATAGTAAGTGCGATCAGCAGAACCTCAAGGGCTATTTCGTTTGGAGTCTTGCGACGTTCTGCCCCTTCCACCATCGCAATCATCCGGTCGAGGAAGGTGTTCCCCGGATCCATGGTGATCTGTATGATGATCTCATTGGCGATCACCCGGGTTCCTCCGGTGACGGCACTCCGGTCGCCGCCGGACTCCCGGACCACCGGTGCCGATTCACCCGTAATGGCGGCCTCATTCACCAGGGCCGCTCCTTTGACCACTTCCCCATCGCCCGGGATGATATCTCCGGTCTGGATCAGGACCAGGTTCCCCCGCTTCAGCTGAATCGAGGGGATCTCCTCGTACATCTGCCCGAACTGAGGGGTCTGGATTCGTTTTGCCATCACACTGGTCCGGGACTCGCGGAGAGATGCTGCACGGGCTTTTCCCCTTCCTTCGGAGAGCGATTCCGCAAAATTGGAGAAGAGAACAGTCAGCCAGAGCCAGAGCGAGATGAGACCGGTAAACAGTGGTGGTTCAGTGGTGGGTGAGAAGACACTGAGGAAAAAACTGACCGTAGTTAGTACGCCTCCGATCTCAACTAGCAGCATCACGGGATTTTCTTTCTGTCTCCTCACATCTAATTTTTTAACCGCTTCCCATACGGCCGATCGAACCAGCGATGGCTCAAAGGTACGGAATTTTGGATATCGTTTCCGCGCCATGCTACATTCCTCCGATCATGAGCAGCTGTTCGGCGACGGGACCCAGAGCAAACAGGGGAAAGAACGTTAGAACACCCACGATCACAATGATAAGAATCAACCAGAAAATAAAGGACGGCGAAGCGGTCTGCAGAGTGCCATGACTCGGGGGCACGGTCTTTTTCTGGGCAAGCGATCCAGCCAAAAACAGGACGGCGATGGCAGGAACGAATCGGCCTATCACCATCACCAACACTCCGGAGATGATGAAAAAAG
>JAJRCO010000268.1 GCA_028678905.1 Methanomicrobiales archaeon | reverse complement strand
GATTGGGGCCGAGCCTTAGATTCACGTGGTTCGGCGATCGTGCGTAACGTGGGTGCGGCGACCCGGAGTTCGATGTCGGCAATGTCATCAATCCGAACGAACTGGCGTACCTTGAGCGCTGCGTCAATGGCTGCGTGGGTGAAATGATTGGCAGGATAAGGCTTGTAAAAAATTTTCGTTACATTCCAATCGGTTCCGAGACCGTGCGTAATCTCTTCCTTCTTGAAATGACCGTGGCAGAAGGCACGGTAGAAGCCAAAGCGACCCTCTAGGATGGAATCGGGCGCAGTAAATCCGCCGCGTGCCGACTGAGCAGCCATGATTCCGGCATGAGCCGCCCATCCACAATGAAGGCGTTTGACCGATCCGCCGGTTCGGTTAGCTTCGAGAACTCCCGAAGACATTGACGCAGCGATTCCCAGAGCGTGAGCGATTCCTTCGGCGCTCAAGCCGTAAAGTTTGGCTGCAACTACGGCCGCAGCCAAGGTGCCACAGATGGATGTAGCGTGCCAGCCATGCTCAAAAAAGACAGAGTTGCCGAGCACGCGATCAAACCCTGCCATTCCGGTACGTATGCAGACTTCGTATCCGGCTGCTGCTGCTGCGATTACGTCCTTTGCGGTAGAGCCTGTCGCTTCGCCCACCGCAATCGCGCTTGGCACGATCGATGCGCTTGGGTGCAAAACAGAAGGTAAGTGGGTGTCATCGAAGTCCAAGGTGTGAGCAAGGACGCCATTCACGAAGGCAGCACTGCTTGCAGGAATCCGACGAGGAACGCCGAATGCTGTCGACTGCTCTGATCCACCCCAGAGCATTGCGAGTTCAGATGCCATTTTGCTCGTATCGACTACCAGTGCGGCAAGAGAGATGCCGATCGTATCCAGAAGGCGGTGCTTCACACTGTCGATAACGTCCCTAGGTAAGTCGCGGTAGTTCGTCCCCGCGGCAAAACTACTGAGTTGTTGTGACAAAGTCGATGTTTCGGTCATACGGTAACCGCCACGGGACGCACGGGAACGCCCGTGGCCCCCACGACTTTGATGGGAGTGAGGATGAGGAGGAATTCGAAGACTTTGGCTTGCGCCAATTCGGCCAGGTTCAGCGATTCGACGATAAAAATTCCGTTTTGTACGAGAAGCACACGATGCACCGGCAGCAGCGCGTGACCCTTTCCCGGCGGAATGTGCTCGTAGGCGATTGTTTCCGCTCCGGTGATTCGGATCTGACGTTCGACCAACCAATGAGCCGCATCCTCGTCTGGTCCGGGAACACCTTCGGTCAATCCTATAAACTTCGCGGGGTCAGCCCAGTATTTTGGCCAGCCAGATCGAATCAATACCGCGTCTCCCTTACGGATTTCCACTTTCTGTTTTTCGGCTGCCGATGCCAAATGCTCGCGCTTTATGGGAGTACCAGCCGCAAGCACTTCGACGCCCAACAGACCAGGTATGTCGAGCATGACGCCCCGGCATAGAGTCAAAGGGATTGTTTCCGCACCATGCACCGCAAACCTGCCCCCTTTCTGCGCCTTGTCCGCATCATGGCCGTCATAGAGTTTCCCGCGATGGGACACGTGGCAGAGTGCGTCGATATGCGTTCCGGAATGACCTCCCAACACCATG
>JAJRCO010000104.1 GCA_028678905.1 Methanomicrobiales archaeon | reverse complement strand
TCTTCCCTGTTCGATCCGGTGATGGCCCTTCCCTACCATCTCTTTATCCTGACCACCACGGTGCCCGGTGCAGCAGGCAACAAATTTGGTACAGCGCTCGTGCTCTTACTCACCGTCCTCTCCTTTTACCTCCTTGCTATTTTCCTGCGACATCGGTACCAAGCGGGCGGGAGGGTCTAAACTTTGACTGATATGACAACCGTGTTTGAAATTAAAAATCTAAGCCTGTGGTACGGTCCAAAACAGGCACTCAAAGATGTGACCGTGACCATTCCGCGGAACAAAATTATTGCACTGATAGGTCCATCAGGATGTGGGAAGTCCACGCTTATACGGTGTTTTAACCGCATGAATGACCTCATCGATTCCTGCCGCATTGAAGGTACAATCCTGTTAAACGGGAGTGATATTTATGGTCAGGATGTCGATGCGTATAACATCCGGGAGAAGGTGGGGATGGTATTCCAGAAACCCAATCCCTTCCCCAAAAGTATCTTCGAAAATGTTGCCTACGGCCCTCGCATTCATGGTGTAAAAGATAGAGCTACCCTCCATTATCTTGTTGAAAAAAGCCTCCGGAGTGCCGCTCTCTGGGAGGAAGTGAAAGAACGGTTACACGATCCTGCCCTCTCCCTTTCCGGAGGGCAGCAGCAGAGACTCTGTATCGCCCGATGCCTGGCGGTGGAGCCCGAAGTTATCCTTATGGATGAGCCCTGCTCTGCTCTTGATCCCATCGCGACAGCAAAGATTGAAGATCTGATCGAGGAACTAGCGCAACGGTACACGGTCATCATTGTCACCCACAATATGCAGCAGGCAGCAAGAGTGAGTGATTATACCGGGTTCATGTATCTGGGAAAATTGGTAGAGTTTGATGAAACAGGCCGCATCTTTGAGCATCCGAAAGAGAAGCTGACAGAAAATTACATCACCGGGAGATTTGGGTAGGTGGCATATGGTGGAAAAATTTCACACAGAGATGGAGATCTTGAAACAGGATGTACTGCGCATGGGATCTCTGGCGCGGGATATGCTGAAACAATCCGTGGAGGCATTAATACGTCAGGATTCCTCGCTGGCAGACTGGGTAATAGCGAATAAAAAAACCATTTCCGATTATGATAACGACATTGAGCAGAAATGCCTCAGGCTTATCTCGCTCTATCAACCTATGGCCAAAGATATGCGTATCATTGCCACGTCGTTGAAGCTAAACACGTACTTCTACCGAATAGGCCGGTACGGAAAAGATATCGCGGTGGTGGAACAGGAGCTCTCCACAAAACCGTCCCTTGCGAATCTGTCGAGTATCCCTCATATGGCAGACCTGGTCCTGGGAATGCTGGAAGATGCACTTACTGCCTTTGAGAAGGAGGATGTGACCGTACTGCAGAGTATTAGTAAAAGGGATAATGCGGTGGATACTCTTCGGTATTCCATCCTGAGGGAGTGTATTACCTATATGATGGAGGATCCTGCCAACATTCCCCAATGCACGAATTACATAATGGTTGCCCGGTATCTGGAACGGTGCGGGGACCATGCCTGTAAGATAGCAGAAAAGGTTCACTACATGGTTACTGGGAAACGGGTCGAATTTAAATGATGGAGGAAGAAGATGGGCATTAAGGATCGGATATTTCCCTCCCGAGTTGCTTTTTATGACCAGATCGAAACCCTTGCCAAAACCGTCAAGAAGGGTGCGGATGAGCTCGTTACCCTGACTGGAGAGTTCACCCGGCTCGAAACGGCTGCTCGTACGATCAAGGATATCGAACACGAAGGAGATACCATCGCACATACGATATACGAGCAGCTCAATATCGCCATTATCACTCCTCTCCCTCCTGGCGAGATCAGCCGCCTTACCTCCGCACTTGATGATATCCTTGATTATATCGATGGATCGACCCGGAAAATGCAGTACTATGGAATAACAGAGTCAGACGCCTACCTGAAGGAATTGGCAAGAATCATCCAGCTTTCCGTTCAAGAACTGGTCGAAGCGGTGATGCACATCCGTGTGATGACAGATCCTCACTACGTAGAAAAACGCTGTATCGAGGTGAACAGATTGGAAAATATCGCCGATGACGTTCTGGCTCGTGCCCTGACAGATTTATTCAAAGGACACGATTGCATTACGATCGTAAAATATAAAGACATTTACGACTGGCTTGAAATTGCGACGGATAAATGTGAGGATGTAGCGAATATTCTCTCAGACATCGCTATCCGTCACGCATGATATGAGAGAGTCCCGTGTCCTCAAATACATTAAAAGATGGTTATTCGATTGAACTTTTTAACAATTTTTTACAAACGATTAAAATTTTATAGCTCTCTTCGGCCAAGAATTGGGATGGCTGGGTGTTGATCTGACTGGTCTGATTACCTATCGGTAATGTTAATGTATCCCGATAGAAGTAACCATTATGTCTCTGGGTCTCACTATTTTCGACGGTGCACGGTGCATCGGTGGCAATAAAATCTATCTCGATAACGAAAAAAACGGTATTTTCCTCGATTTTGGAAAAAATTTCGGTAAATATGCTAAATTTTACGAGGAATTCTTAAAGAACCGTGCCACCCGGGGCATCCACGACCTCCTACACCTCAACCTGATCCCCCGCCTCAAAATTTATCGTCCGGACCTTGTTCCTTCCGATGTGAGTCTTGCCTCCTATCCAAGACTCCCTGTCGCAGCGGTATATCTCTCCCACGCCCACCTCGATCACTGTGGTAACGTCGGATTGCTCGAGACCGGTGTTCCCATCGTTGCCACCCCGATGAGTTTTGCCATCCTGAAGGGGTACCAGGACACGGGAAAATCGGGGACCGAAGGCGATATCGCTTACACGTCCTTACGGAGACCGAAGGCCGACGATCCCCTGTACCTCGAATCGGACAAACAGAAGTATCTTGGGAGACATCTTGTCTGCACGTCGAAACCAACGGAACATTTTCTGGAGTTTCTCTCCCAGAGACCGGGGCAGACCGTAAAGAAAAAACTGGAGCCCGGTTCCTGCGGGCAGATGGGTGAGGTGTGCTCTCCCTTCGAGGTCTCTGCCTTTGAGGTCGATCATTCCATCTTCGGGGCGTGCGGCTACCTCATCGAAGGCGATACGACCCTCGCCTACACCGGAGATTTCCGCCTGCACGGGAAGCAGGAGCAGAAGACCCGTGAGTTTGTCGAACGGGCAAAAGACGCCTCCGTGCTGGTCATCGAGGGCACCCGGGTAGTGGACATCGTGCCGGATGGACCGCGGATCACCGAGGACTCGGTCCGTGAGACATCCCGGGTGGCGGTGGAGGGGGCAGAGGACTTGGTGATCGCGGACTTCTCGGCACGGAACTTCGAGAGACTGGAGGGATTCCGGGAGATCGCACAAAAAACCGGACGGGAGCTGGTGGTGACGGCCAAAGATCTCTACCAGCTCCACGCCCTCTGGACGGTGGATGGGGTGGAACGCTGGAGGGGAGTGCGGGTGTACGACGAGATCGTGAATCACCAGACCCGGAAGTGGGAGGTCGAGGTGGTTCAGCATATCGCCGGGAGCCAGTATGTGACCCCGGAGGAGATCCGAAAGGATCCAGGGCGATTCATCCTCTGTTTTTCGTTCTATGACATGAACCACCTGCTGGACATCAAACCCCGGGGAGGACGCTACCTCTATTCTTCGTGCGAGCCCTTCAACGAGGAGATGGAGATCGACTTCCGGCGGTTGGGGGAATGGCTCGCTTTCTTCACCATCACGCCCTGCGGGTTCACCGTCAAGGCCGACGAGCAGGGAGAGATGATCCCGGTGATGGAGAAGCACTACCATGCCTCCGGGCATGCCGCAGGGGCGGATATCCAGTGGGTGATCGATCGGGTCAGTCCCGATGTCATTGTCCCGGTCCATACCGAGAATCCCCAGTGGTTCACCGAGCGGTACGAGAATGTGCTCCTAGTGGAAGAGGGGAGGCGGTATGGGCTCTGAAACCGCGTACCTCACCATCATGGGGCGCTATACCTGGGCGCTCCTGAACAGCTACTACGCCGTCCTGCGAGGAACCTCCCTCCGGCCGACCGTGATCTACGTTTTCAGTGAAGAGATCTTTCGCGACCAGGTCGAGACCGTAAAAAAGGGACTTGCCCTCATCTCTGAGGCATACGATGTACAACCAGAGATCCATGTGGAGATGCTCGCCTCATCGAATATCCAGGACGCCTGCCAGAAGATACCGAAGACGGTCCACGATTTAAAGGCAAGAGGGTTCCAGGTGGCCCTGGATATCACCCCGGGACGGAAGGCACTGATCACCGGGGCCCTCCTCTCTTCCCGGGATGACCTGGATCACGTCTACTACCTGGCCATCTCGTCTGTCGAGGACGCAGACAAGCCCTACATGATGATCCCCCTCCTGATCCAGGATCTCAAGGACTTCAAGGAGGCCATCGTTGCCTGTGAGCGGGGGATGTAGATGGCCCGGGACGAGACGAGGTGCCGGGAAGACGAACTCCAGATCCTGGTGAATATCCTGGGACCGAGTATCACCCTTTCCTATCCCCTCTACGGATTCCCCCTCCTTACGGTTCGGGCCAGCGGGGAGCAGTACCGCTTCTCCCTTCAGTCCACCCGGGAACAGCTGGACGCCGCGAAGGAGACTTTCGGGGAAACCACCCGGAAAGAACTGCCGGACTTCGATGACCTGTTCTCCTGCCTGCTCAACGCGGGAATCGTGCAGTACACCAACTGGGAGGAATTTCAGGAATGGGTGAAGGCGTTTACCGGAATGAAGAAAGGCATCCTGTTCGGGCTTGATACAAACCTGTTTTACCATGGAATGCCCCTGCTCTCGGGGATCGATCCCTCCCGCTTTCTGGTGGTGGATATCACCAAAGAGGAGATCGAGGCCTCTCTGAATACGAAACTCAATCCCCAGCAAATTACCGAGATGAAACGGGAAGTACCGTATCAGAGACAGATGCTCGACGAACTGGTGAACCAGAGGACGAAACGGGCACGCCTTGCCACCTACCTCGCCCTTCGCCAATAC
>JAJRCO010000344.1 GCA_028678905.1 Methanomicrobiales archaeon | reverse complement strand
GGAGAGAAGGCGAGGTCCCAACAGCCGCGCCAGCTCCTGCTCGGGGGTTTTCTCTGCCATACGTTACACCTGCTTCTCCTTCTTGAGCGGTTCAATAATCACTCGATCAGCATAGATGCGGGCATTTTTCAAAATGATACGGACCCCATGGGTTACCAGCGGTAAATCGCCGCCGGATAGCACCGGAAGAGTCCCTGCATCGCTGTTCACGGTTGCCTCGCTCCAGCGGGTAACAACCGGATGCTCTCGGGAAAGGAGAAAGCTTCTGAGTCCATCCAGATCTGCCGCGTCCTGTTCGGTGGCGATACTCCCGAAGATCTGAGACGGTATGTACGGCTTCAGTTTATCCTTAATATCGGCAGGCAACCAGACGATGGATTCGTACCCTCCATCGGCAATCAGGAACTTTGGGGAGCGCATATACTCAAGAGATATCCCATGAAATCCATCGACCTGCCTTCCTCCCGCGGTGGAGTCAGCCATAGTCGAGAACGGAAGTCCATTCACGGTCAACCCCTGAAATCCTCTATGGACGATTCCGAATCCCTCCACTTCAGGAATATAGAAGGCGATCCCTTCAAAGCATCCACATGATGTATGGGGATATCCAAAGGCGCTGTACAGCCAGATGCGCTCCACCTCTCCCAGAGACTTCTTGCATGCATTTTCATTCACACCCGCATATTCCCCCTTCACTGGATCCAGGCAAGATCCCTTCGCGATAGTGAAGATGGGTCCCTCCGGATCGATACTTGCCGCAGCTTTTCCGTCAAACCAGCTGATAGCCCCACAATTCGCATACCGTTGTGGAGTGATCACACACACATGAGTGGGCGCAAAAGACTGACAGAGGGCGCATCCGTAAAAGGAATCCACTTCCTCATCGGTGAGCCCTCTCGCCCGGGCATCCCTAGCCTCATACGTGGAAAGCGCCATCGCATAGGGTTTTTTTATCGCTTCCGCATCGGTCAGGAATGTAACCTGCATACGTTCAATAATAGGAAGCTCGCTCTTGAACAGTTCGATGAGCACTTTTCCCAGCAGCTGCAGCGAGGTGAATCCTTTTTTGAAGGACTTTTTAGATAACCTGATCCAGATATCATACCGCTGGTTCAGATGCATTAGTCCCTGGATATAGTTTGAATATTCATGGATGCGACGCTCCACCACCCCCTCAAGATTTTCTTCCAATTTGGTACCTGATATCTCAATTAGAATTCCCAGTGGATAGGATCCTCCTTCTTTCATTTCCCCGAGATCCGGACCAAGAACGCGGATTGCTCCATCCTGGACTTCCTCGGGCGAGCGGACCTGTACCAGTTCAAATTTTTCCTTAACATCGGGTCCCCCCATTTCCAGGTGCATATCTTTCCTGCGAATCCGTTCCCCTTCGTGAACGAGCCCTACTTCAACCGGAATCTCATCGAACATTTTCTCACTCCTCCAGATTTTCTATGATGGAGCGAAGGGTCGTCACCCAGTCTCGCAGGGAAAGGTTGGAGAGAGACCAGCTCGCCTGAGGATGATACACATTATCAAGAGTCATCGTCTTCACGGCAGGAGCGAAGTGTTTCAGACCTGACAGTACTGTCTGGGTTAGATAATAAGGGAGACCTGCAAACATTGCGAGGTCATGAGGGCCTTTCCCATCAACTCCCTTCCAGAGTGGGTCTGCGAGCCGCTGTGCGATATCCACCGCTGCCATCTGTCGGTCGGGAGTTAGGTCTCTTTCAAGAAGATCCTTTCCGACCTGGGCGGTTGCTACAACCGGTATGCCTCCCTTTTGGGCGAGGAGAACCAGATAGTCGATCAGTTTGCGATCATCCACCTCGATTTCCGCGGACAGACTACCAACTATTAGCAGGGGATGACGGGCACGGCGGATGATCGCGTCCGCAACTTCTGCTTTGGTGATCACCGATGCGCGTCGTGGACCGGCGACCTCAGCGATCATCCAGGGATCAGTACTTCCCATCAGCGCACTCCCTTCTTTTCCCTTATCTGAGAGGAGAGGAGAGTCGGATCAGGGATGGAGTGCTCGGACCATCCGCTCTCCCTCAATATGTTCAGGACGTCGCTTTTCATGGTGAGCGGGATATCTGCAACCGTCCGAACCAGAAGGGGAATATCCGATGGAAGAGTGCCCATGTAGCGTTTGTGCAGGTCTATGTAGTGATTGAGCTTTATCGCGCGACCCTTGCTGGTATCATTGGGCCTCATGCACAGCTTTGCCACCATTACTGCCGCCTCTTCCTTTGTTTCTGCGGCCACAAACAGGTGCTCGGGGACCGGGCCAACGTACACGCGTTCACCGCTGCGGGCGTCAAAGACCGACCAATCCTCTTTTTTATCTGCTCTTCCCAGCAGCATGCGGCGGTACTTGGAACCGTGAGGTCCTACCACCACCGGTATTCCCAGACGCCAGAATCCGCTAGCGATAGCCGCAGCCTTCTGTGACATCGCTCCCCACGCGACTCCTACTGCGCCTACTCGGTTATAGACATAATCCGCGATTTCTTCGTAATTTGCACGAAGATTTCTTCGGGCAAAGATGCTGGCGATCTTCACTGCTGCACCGGCAATGTGGGCGTTGGAGACACACGATCCCACATTGAGAAGTCCCCCCGCTTCAAAAGAGCCAGGATACATCTCGTAAGGAGTGTGCCCTTCGTCATCTCGGTACATGGCAGCGGACATGGCTGCGCATCCGGATGTGACCACAATATAGCGGCGATGGGCAAATTCCATGCACATCTCTGCAACTTCCCGGCCCCCTTTTGGGTAGTTTGCACATCCAACGAATGCTACCACCCCGGGAATCTCACCGAGGACGATAGGGCCGCCCACCTGGCGGATCTCAACATCCTGGATCGCACCCCTTCCTGCACGGACAGTAAAGGTCTCTTCCTTTATCTGCTTCTGTGCGGCGGCACATATCACCGAATGAATTGGAATACCCTGCGGGCAGGCATGTTCGCAGCGTCCGCACCCTACGCACTCATCATACATCTCATTCAGAAGAGAGAATTTCCCTTTTGCAGCCGCCTTCATCGCATCTGGGATGGCCAGGTCATTCGGGCAGGATCGCCGGCAGAGTTTGCACTGTGTGCATTCTCCGGCTTTCTCTGTAATCATGTCGGTGGAAGGTAAAACCTTAAAATGACTCCTTTCGGGAGCCACCTCAAGTACAGTCTGTACTGCAACCTGGGCGGCTTTCACTGAATCGAGAATCAGGGCACCAGAGGCCTTTCCTGCCACCAGATCGGCTACAATTTCCTCTGCACCATCCCCGGACCTGTCCGGAAGCCCTGCGCAATTCTTCGGACTGGTGGCGATGACAGGAGTCCGCATCTTCTGGGCTTC
Source organism: Methanomicrobiales archaeon (assembly GCA_028678905.1). Taxonomy (GTDB): domain Archaea; phylum Halobacteriota; class Methanomicrobia; order Methanomicrobiales; family JACTUA01; genus JAJRCM01. Next base: position 1,631 of record JAJRCO010000344.1, on the reverse strand, counting down.
AAGCAGAGTATCAGCACGGATGCATTGCTCGTCCATCACTACAACATCGGGAATTCCACTGCGCAGGTAACGCAGTTGCCACGAGATAGGACCAATGATTTTAGCGGATGGGGAGTATCTGGTCATATCAGTTGCAGTACAGCAGATTCCGGTCACCTCCACATCAGAGGAGAGGCCATTGTGTTCCAGATAATCGATAATATCGATGGATGGAAGGACGTTATGCCCCACTACAAGGATGACAGGCTTTTTCTGGTCGACCGTCCCCATCCCCAGCTGGACAAGAGGAGCCTCAGGATCTGCACGCGGGAAACCGAACGCAGACACCTGGGCGATGTCTGCCACCTCCATAGCTACCTGGTCGATCATACCCGCGTGCAAGACCTTGGATTCGAAGTCAAGATTGTTTGCCTCCATCCCGGTATGGGTGGCGGCAAGGAGTTGAGTTACCTCGGTCTCCAGATACTCCAGGACTTCCTCCAGGTCACCTATGGTACGGGGCCGGATACCACAGACCAGGCGGATTATTGGCGCTTCGACTTCCACATTATGCCCCCCCACATCTATGGGCTTCTGGTGACCGTTCCTTTCCAGGATCCGATCTACCAGCTCGCGGGCATGGGAAAGATGGGTTGCTGCTCCAATAGAGGAAGCGAGCAGAACCATCCTCGATTGCTGGGCCGGCATATCAATACCGCAAGCCCCTCGCTTATCTCCGGTGAGGTCGCATTTACCATACGTGCACAGGCAGCAGAGGTCACAGAAAGGCATATAGAAGGGACGATACCTCTGAAGAAGAGTGAGATCCCAGTTCCGAAGGGAGGCAAGGGAAGGAAAGGGTGTCGGACCCACAGGATCTGTCCATCCTTCTTCTTCAATCCTGCCAATGGAGATATCCAGGTCTCGGATCTTTCCAAGGGAGGTATTCAATTCTTTGATAGCAAAATGCATCCCCTTCTTGCTCACGACTGGCACCCACCAATGTTCAACAATACTTCTTAAAATCCGACCTTAATGCTTTCTTTATTGACATAGGATGTGGCGAAATGATCAAAGATATCCAGCTCTTACTAGTATTTCCTGAACAGAAATGAAGCCCGGAGAATTGGAGGGGATTTCAAGCAGGGAGCGTCCTTCAATCACAAACTCCTCAATCAGGGGATCGCATGCGATCTTTCCAAGATAGCGGGTATGACTAACTTCCGATGCCCGTGGGACGAGGTCATCGGAAAAGCGGTGCCCACCGACCAGGGAGAAAATCCCGATCTCGATTTTTACTTCAGTTGCTATGCGATATGCCCGACGCACATGGTCGAACGATTTCTTGGAGGGACCAACAATGTCGAATGCTTCATCGACATGGGTGGTGATCCTGCGGTTCAGATGTTCGAGGCCGGCTGGTGAATCGATGAGCACATATTGATAGGTCTTTAGAATAGAGCCCAGTGCATTCTTGAGTGCCGCGTCTGGCAGACAATAACATCCTTCCACCCATTTCGTACCAACTGCAAGAAGATCGAAATCTGTCCCTTCATAGAGACCCTGTTCCCAAATCCGGGTCTCTATCCGCTGTGAAGGTGCGATTCCCACCTTTGTCCCACCCTCCTCAAGAAATGTTCTGACAAGGAGTT
>JAJRCO010000151.1 GCA_028678905.1 Methanomicrobiales archaeon | reverse complement strand
GAGCTCGATAACTCCGTACTTAAAAGACCTTGCTATCCATACCCGCACGGATGAAATTCGTATGGCAGCCTATGCCAATCTCGCGCTGATAAATAGCCTTATTCCGCCTCCGCCGCAAGGATATCTTACCCTCAGTATCGATGGAACCATCCGGAAGGATAGCCCCCTCCGCCTTGTGGCGACGGTCTCATCTACGGCCCCCGTCACCGCTTCTCTCGTAGGAATACGTAGACTCCCCCAGGGTATGGATCTGAGCTCTGATGCCCTGGTTCACCTCTCTCTGCTGCCCAACCAGCCCCAGACCGTGATCTTCCCGATGACCCCGCGGCTCGTGGGCACGTACACCATTCCCGTTTCTCTGGTACTCAGTCTGGATCAGGTTGAATCCTATGAGAAGACCGCCCAGGTGAGCATCACCGTTAGGGAAAGTGATGGAAACTACACTGTGCGGGAATGGGAGGTCACCCTTCCGGAAGGTGGATTGGCTGATATGACAGAGAGGGTATCTCATTCCTTACCTGGGAAGATATTCTGCAACGATTCTTTTTCCCGGGACAGGAATGCGAACCATACCATTTATTAGTTGCATGGCCGTACTCTCCCACATTGGCTATATTTTCCTGCGAACCAGGATACAATGGCCATTTCGATGGGGGGGGACTGTACATGGGGGAAAAAATTCAGGGCATATTCAGGTATGGAATTGGAACGTTCCTGATCCTGGGAATACTAGTCGGAATGGTGGGAGCGGCCGCCTGCGATGGTCCGCCGAGCTACGTGGGGGCAAACTATGCATCCGGGAGCAACTCTGGGAATGCACCCTTTTTCCTTTCAATGGAGGGAGTGGCCTCTCCTTCTCCGAACGGGGATCCGATCACCACCTGGTACTGGGACTTCGGTGATGGAACCAGCAACAGTATCATTCAGGGTTCCGGTGCGGCCTACCAGAACCCATCGCACGTTTACTTTAATGCGGGAACATATACCATTACGTTTCGGGCGGCCACGTCATGCGGTATCTGGTCCGCGGATGTTACGTTTCCCGTCACCGTTTTTGCGGCGACGACAGGTGTAACGATCAATCCCGTTTCCAATGCTTACTATGGAGATACCATTCAGCTCTCGGGCACCGACACTTCTGGAGGGACGACCGTCCATCTCCAGATGGAGGGACCATCCATATCTATGGGAACGAAGATTGCCGATGTTCCCGTCCAAGGATCGGCATGGACCTATGCCTGGGACACGTCCGCGCTTCCAGGCGCCGGTACTTATACGGTGTGGGCGTTCACGCAGCTCTACTGGCAATCGGACAGCACATCCATCAACCTGATGGCCGTGGTTACCCCCATCTACGGGAAGATCTCCGTGAGCTCCTCTCCTGCGGGTGCAACCGCCTATCTGGATGGAGCGTCAAAGGGGACGACACCGCTCACCATAACCTCGGTGACCCCCGGGACGCACACCGTGGATCTGACCCTGGCGGGTTATCAGGATTACAAGGCCGCCGTCACGGTCGTTGCCGGTCAGATAGCGACCCTCAGCGCGACCCTTACCCCCATCCCGACGACCGGAGGGCTTTCCATCACCTCGACCCCCTCTGGAGCGACGATCCTGGTGGATGGGGTGAAAACCGGTATCACACCCATGGGGATCGAACTTCTCCCCGGCAGTCACGTAGTGAATCTCCAGAAAGCCGGATATGCCGAATACACGGGAACCTTCACGGTTGTGGCGGGGAAGATGGCACCGGTCACGGTCCAGCTGGTAGCCCTGCCACAGACGACCACAATGATAGTCACTACCACCTCGCAGCAGACGACCGCCACCGGAGGAGGAACCCTGACTATCCAGTCCATCCCCACCAACGCCGCGATCCGCCTGGACGGGATCGATCAGGGAACAACACCGAAGAGCATACCGAATCTGAAGGCCGGCGCACATACGGTCACCCTTTCCTATCCCGGTTACAACGATTGGACGGGGACGGTAACCATTGTCACCGGAGCGACTATGCCCATCACTATCACCCTTATTGCCAAGAGTGGGACATCCTCGGGCACTCTCCCCGCCACCGTAGCCCCCTCGGGAACTGGCACCCTGGTCATCCGAAGCGCCCCCGACGGGGCGAATGTCTACCTGGATGGGGAGCGGTTAGGTGTGACCCCGCTCACCCTCTCGACCGTTACCCTTGGGACACATCGAGTCCTGCTCACCCACTCCGGGTACGCCGATTATGAGGAGACAGTCCAGGTCTCCATCGGGGCAGAGTCTGAGGTCGCGGCCGAGATGACCGCGGCACAGGCGAGTCCGGGGTTTGAGGGGATATGTGCCGTGATCGCGGTCGGCGCGGTTCTGATTTTCTGGCGATCCCGCCAATAGTCCCTAATTTTCCTGCGAATGGCACCTGACCTCGAGTCCCTGGTTCTGCGATCGGTTTTCCTGAGGCGATTTTCCGAATTCAGCACGGCAGGATCGTTTGTCCTAATCTGCCTATGGGATGAGGCCGCCGGGGAACGAACACATATCGTCCTGGAAAATGAGGAATGGTATTTCTATTGCGGGAGTAAGGGCATTCTCTCTTTTCCCAGCATGGAGGAATACACCCGGTATATGATCGAGCACGCGAATGAGTGCTTTCCCGTTCATTCTGAGGTCTTCCAGGAACTGAACCACCTCTTTGGCGCCCCGGAAAAGAGTGAGTATATTCAAGCACGCAGGAAAGGGATCTCATTCCTTCGTAATAAATACCTAGAGAAGGTTCCCTGGATATCCGGGTACGAAATCCGTGATCGGAGGTATGCATACGATCGCAGCTTCCTCCGAATGCTCCTCGAACGGGGATTTGTCATCCGGCGAGAGTGTGAGAGTGGAAGGCGATATGTGGAGGCGGCGGAAGTGGACGCTTAACTCCCATTCTCCTTTTTTCCAAGTTTTTTCGGTATTCCCACCGGTATCCAAAGGTATATTCAGGAACGCTTCCAGTTCCTTTTAGGTGGGGGATATGGAGACCGCACAGGATTGGATCGACCAGGGGGATTATGAGAAGGACCTGCAGCGGAAGCTGGACTGTTATGAAAAAGCGGTCCGTGCCGAACCGATGCATCCTCTTGCCTGGCAACGGAAGGGGAGTGCCCTTGCGGCGCTGGGACGGTGGGACGAGGCCCTCGATGCCTACGACCATGCCTGTCACCTCGCCCCGCACGAACCGGCTCTCTGGGTGGAGAAAGCCCGGGTGTTTCTCGGAGCGAACCGCCTGGAAGAAGCCCTGGCCTGCCTCGAGATCGCGGCCCCCCTCGCCCCCCTGGATGCGAGGCTCTGGTCAGTGAAAGGGGAGGTGTTGTTTAACCTCAACCGCGAAGAGGAGGCCCTCCAGTGCGTGGAGAAGGTGCTCCAGATCGAACCTGGCAGTGCGGATTCCCTGGTACAGAAGGGGTTCCTCCTCTGCCGCCGCAAGCGTTGGGAGGAGGGATTGCAGTCTTTTGAACGGGCACTGATCCTTCAGCCCACCTCTGCACGGGCCTGGTTTGAGAAGGGGAGGGTTTTAGCTCAACTGAACCGTGAAGTGGAAGCGCTGGATAGTTTCGAGCGGGCTCTCACCCTGGAACCTACCTGTATCTCTTGTTGGTGGTGGAAAGGAAAGATCCTGGAGTCCCAGGGAAAAGGAGAAGAGGCCCTCGCGGCATACAACCAGTACCTGACACTCAACCCCCAGGATACCAAGGGTTTATTCGATAAGGCGAATCTTCTCATTACCTTAAAACGGTATGAGGAGGCCTTGGAGACTCTCGAAAGTCTCCTGACGATCGATCCGAAAAACGAGGGGGCACTGTGGTTAAAGGCATCCGATCTGATGGATCTCGGGCAACTGGATGAGGCACAGGCATCCCTCGAAGCCCTCTTAACCATGAACCCGAATCATGTTCAGGCCTGCCAGTTGATGGCCACTTTGTTTTTCACCCAAAATGATTTCTCTACGGCCAGACAATTTATTGAACGTGCACTTTCCCTGGATGGGATGAATCCGCAGCTCTGGTTCCAGATGGGCTGGATCGCAGAAAGGGAGGGACAACTGGACCTTGCCCTTGCCTATCTCGACCAGGCTCTCTCCTTTACCACCACCGTACCCATGGTGTGGAAACACCGGGGGATGGTGCTGAGCCGGTTAGGGCGGTATGAGGAGGCCCAGCAGTCGCTACAGACCGCCTATGACCAGGATCCCACAGACCCGGAGGCGTTATATGAACTGGGTACTCTTCTCGTCCAACTGGTCAAGTATGACGAAGCTCTGATGCTATTCGATTCGGCCCTTCAAAAATATCCGGAGGACAGCAATCTGCTGAGCCATTCCGCAACCGTCCTTCATTACCTGAGCCGGGATGAGGAAGCCCTTGCAAGGGTGAAGCAGGCCCTCGCCCTGAATCCGCAGGATATATATGCCCTCAACATCATGGGAGATCTCCTCACCGATCATGGAAATGTAGACGTTGGGCTCTCTTTCTATGACCGGGCGCTGGAGCTTGGAGAAACGTATGGCACTCTCTTCAGGAAAGGTATGTTACTTGCGAAATTGGATCGGCACCAAGAAGCCCTGCAGTGCTTCGACCGGATTCTGGACACGTCAACGCCGAATGCGGATATCCTGTCCCGGAAGGGTATGTCCCTGGCCGCCATCGGGAAGGACAAGGAGGCTTCCGCCATGTTCCGGCAGGCGCTGGACCTGGATTCAACCTATCTTCCTGGAATGGAGGGGATCGCGGGTGTGCTTTACCGCAAGGGAGAGTACCGCGAGGCCGCAAACTGGTATGAGCGTGCCATCGAGCTCTCCCCCTCTGATATCTCGTTGAGGATTCGGTGCGCCCACACCTACTATGCCTTGGGGTACTGGCCAGAAGCGGAGAAGGCCTTCCAGGAGATTCTCACCATGGATCCGGATAATGTCTCCGCCTGGGTCGGGCGCGGGATGAATTTTCTTCTGACGCAGGAATTCGATCGGGCCCTGGAGTGCTATGACCGGGCGCTCGCTCTTGACCCGAAGAGATCGGAGGCATGGAAACGGAAGGGTGCCCTCTTGCAGCAACGGGAACGATACACGGAAGCCCTGTCCTGTTACCAGTCTGCGCTGGCCCTGAAGCCTGATGATCCCGAGGCGAATGAGGGATTGAAGAGGGTGCAGGATGCGATGGCACAGGGAAAGCCCTCGGACAATCCTTCCCTGTAATCTTTCATGAGGAAAGCGATTTTGTTTTTTTATTTTTGAGTACGTTGGACACGATGTCACCTGATGCCATACTTTATTCCCGATGGCACGAGAATTCCATCCGGAATCCGCATGAATGAATCGAGAACTTTTGCCCCTCTGGTGTATCACCGAATCTACGCAGATGCACGGGCAAAATGGGGATGGTACGGTGAATCCCACTTCGACCGTATGAAGGTCGATCAAAGCCCGGTGAATGCCGCGTCTTCCGCCCCTCTTCTGTACCTCTCTCGGGATGAACCGGCCTCGGTGTACCTTTTCTGTTCCCTTGAGCCTGGGTGGACGAGTACCTGGCAGCCAGCTCCGGTCAGGCAGTTCCTGGTTGTCCTCTCGGGATCAATGGAGGTGGAAGTGAGCGACGGGGAAATGAAGCAATTCCAGCCGGGGGACAGTCTCCTGCTGGAGGATACCTGGGGGAAGGGGCACAGGTGGAAAAATAGCGGGGAAGACGTTCTCCACCTCTTGGTCGTCCAGCTTCCGATCCGGGATACTCTGCCGGTGGTCTCCGCGAAAAAAGGTTAGTAGGCTCCGTAGCCTACCGCAGGACTGTTATTCCGGAGGTGGAGATCCACCGCGGGCCAGCCAGAGACGAACAGCGGATCGACCGTCAGATCGCCGTTTCCCTGACCTGTGAGCCGGGTCCAGGTTCCGTCCGCAAGTTCCGATCGCGCGATGCTCCGCTCCCCCAGGAACGCGGCGAGGATTTCCTCATCCTCCCGGCTGTAGAAGAGGTTATACCCCTCCTCCACCAGGGTGACGGTCGGACCCAGGTAAATCCCGGTGTGCCCGTCCAGATCCGGGTGGTTATTGAAGGCGAAGATGTTGTGGGTCAGGGTGAGCCGGACGGGTGCCGATGTGCCGTCCTCCGGGTAGGCCGCCACAAACGCGTAGTCGCGTCCGCTGAAGGCCAGATCGTACATGTTGTAGGAAATAGTATTCCCGATCACCTCCACGGTGCAGGGATGCTTCCCCACCATCACCGGGTCGATTCCCTGCCCCCAGACCACGTTCTTTTCCATCCGTCCTCCGGCCCAGAGCTTGATCCCCTGCAGGTGGTTGCGGTACACCTGGTTCCGCTGGACGAGGATGCCCGGCACATTCCCGGCATAGTCCCGGGAGTTGAGATCGATGCCATCCCCGCCATTGTCATGGATAGAACAATCCTCGACCAGCACCTGCTCCCCCCGTTCCAGGCCCAGCCCATCGCCCCCGAATCCTGCCTCGAGGCCCGATCCGGAGATTTCCAAGCGCCGGAAGATCATCTGGTTGCAGGGGCCGGGGGTACAGTCCACCGCGGTGAACATCGCATCGCGGAAGATACTGTCCTCAATTGTGATGTCATGGACCGGGCCATAAGTGGGGGGATCTCCGGAGTTCCCGTCCGTGAAATGGATTCCCGCCTCTCCTCCTCGGACCTGAAGGTTGGAGAAGAGAAGGTGGTGGTTGTCCCCCTCCACCGTTATACCCCAGATGCGGAATCCTTCCAGATGGAGTCCCGAAAACAAAAGGTAGGCGGTTCCCTGCTTGAGAAGAAGACTTCCCTGCAGGGTCACCACCGCCCCGGGAGCAGTGGTGAAGGTGATGGGGGCACCCGGTGATCCGGAGCGGGTGAACTGCACCTCCTCCTCGGCATAGGTTCCGGCCTGGATAAGAACAGTGTCTCCTGCCCCTGCCGAGTCTGCCGCGTGCTGCAGGGTGCGCCACGGCTGGTCTGCCGTTCCAGAGTTGGTATCCCTTCCCTCCGGTGCGACGGAGTACTGGTGAACCCCGGACCCGGGAGTGGGTGAAGAGGTCATGAGAGGAGAGGTAGGCGGAGGGGTTCCCGATTCAGGAGCCGTTCCACATCCAGCGGTAAGAAACAGCCCGATCACAATCAGGAGAGTGGCCACAAAAGAGAGTT
>JAJRCO010000240.1 GCA_028678905.1 Methanomicrobiales archaeon | reverse complement strand
GTTATAAGCTTCATCAAAATATATTAGAGCTTTATCATTCTTATTTTGCAAAGAATAGACTGAGCCGATATTATGCAAGGTTCGAATTTCTGTTTTTATTTGAATTTCTGTTCCTTTTAAACTTTCTCTGGCGAGTTTTAGGGAATCTTCAAAATAGCGTAAGGCCTTGATGTAATCCTCATCGTTTTCTGTAAGTAAGGCTTTTCTGCGATAAGCGATTCCAATATTATTTAGATCTAAGGGTATTTGCTTAGATAAATTCATTCGGCGGTCCATTTCCAATACCTTTAGCAATAGTTCAATCGATTTTTCAAAATTGCCAAGATCAGCATAACAAATGCTTATATTTGTTAATATATCCGCTTCACTTTCAACGTTATTTATCTTTTGTGCTATCTCCAATGCTTTTTCATAATGTTGTAAAGCATAAGAATAATTATCAATTTTCCAAAAATATAGACCAATGTTGTTGAGACAAATCCCTTCATCTTTCCAATTATTTATTTTTTGCGCTATCATTAGGGCTTCCAAATTTAGTGCATGAAATTCCTGAAATTCAGCCAGGTTAAAAAAATTGACGCTTGTCTGGCGAAGGCATTTTAATTCGTGCTCTGGACTATTAATATCTCTTGACAAGATAATTGCCTTCTTAAAGGTATCTATCGATTTTTGAAAATCCCCCTCTTTATCCCGATAATCTTTCGCTGCATTATAAAGATTATATATTTGAATCGCCTTCTTGCAATCTTCTTCGGTCTTTATTAGTCCAAGGCTATGAGCAATTATGGAAGCGCTCAGATAATAAGTTGCCGATTCACCTAGCAGTCCGACGTTCCATGATAAAATTCCTAGTTTAATAAGAGATTGCATCTGTTCTTTTTTGGATCCAGCTTGTATCGCAGCAGCAAGGCATCTTTTAAAATATTCAATCGATTTATCAAAACTTCCGGAAAGTCTAAGAACTTCAGCCTGGTTGAAGACGTCGGAATATTGCAGAGATACCTTATTTTCAGATGAAGGCGAAGGCATTCGAACTAATAAAATAATTAGCACAAGCAAGGAAAGCTT
>JAJRCO010000181.1 GCA_028678905.1 Methanomicrobiales archaeon | reverse complement strand
TGTCTCTGATGTTACTAGAGCAAAAGTAATGCGCGGCATAACGAGGCCGGTGAAACTCTGCCGCGTCATTCCGAACGGCGTAAATGAAGAGCTCCTGAATGCGGAAACTGCGGACGGCGATTACATACTTTTTTTCAGCAGGATAGACGAGTATACAAAGGGGATAGATATCCTTCTGGGTGCGTTTGCAGACCTGGCGCGGAATTTTCCCGGCATAAGGCTTGTCATGGCCGGTTATGAGTTTGACAGTTTTAAGGGGCTTGTCGACGGGCTTCCGGCGGATGTGAAGAAGAGGGTCGAGTACGCGGGATTTCTGACGGGCGCGCAAAAGACGGCACTTTTGTCCGGAGCGAGGATCGTTGTTCTTCCCTCCCGGCATGAGTCATCGCCGGTAAGCATAATTGAGGCCGCAGCGTGCGGCAAGCCGCTCGTTGTGAGCGATATAGAGGAGATGGACTTCGTGGAAGAGAATCATTTCGGTGTCAGTTTCCCCTCGGGATCGGTGAAAGGACTGGGGGACAAGGTGGCCTTTCTCTTGAAGGACCGCGCAGTCAGGTCCGAAATGGGTGCGAGGGGCCGCGAATATTCGAGAAAGTTCCTGTGGAGTTCTATTGCGAAGGATTTTGAAAATGCATTAGAATTAACGGTCAATGAGCAAGGGTAAAAAGAAAGCTGCCAAAACGAACAGGGAGGCGATGTCTCCGGAAGTCACCGGAGAAAAAAAACTTATTCACCTGTGGGCCGGGGCCTTTTTGTTTCTTGCGACTTTTCTTGCATACTCATCTTCTCTAAACGGGACATGGGCGCTGGACGACGGCTTTATAGGGCAGTTTCAGAACATCTCAAGCGTACTCAACCTCCGCCTCGGTTACAGAAAAATCGCATATCTGACTTTCCAGGTGAACAAGCTGATAGACCCCCTTCATCCCCTGAACTATCGGCTACTGAATATCCTTATCCATATCGTTAACGCTATGCTTGTCTACCGGCTGGCTTTTCTGACTTTGCGGCTGCCGGGCTTGAGGGACGAGTATGGACGTTATGCATATGCCGTCTCGCTGGTGAGCGCTGCAATGTTTGCCCTCCATCCGATTAATATCAATGCCGTAACCTACATAATCCAGAGGATGGCATCGCTGGCGACAATGTTCGCCCTTCTCGCAGTGTTAAGTTACATCTCGGCCAGAACATCTGCAAGCATGGCAAGGTCAACGGGATTTTATGCGGCGACCGCGTTATTTGTTTTTTTGGGGATTTTCTCAAAAGAAAATGGGATCATGGCTGTTCCCCTTATAATTCTATATGACTTCTTTTTTCTTCAAAAAGACCTCAAAAAAAGCATTGTTAATACCGGCATAGGTATCACAGCGGTATTGCTTGCGCTCGGGGTGTCCTATTTCTTTCTTGGCCTGAAGAAACAGTTTATCTCGATGGCAGGCACGTTGATAGGCTTCAACCGGCCGATAACCGAATTGGGCTGGACCGCAATGGACGTCTACTGGACGCCTTTTCAGCATATCCTCACGGAGTTCAGGGTAATTGCAAGATATATGTTTCTCCTGTTCGCGCCGTTGCCACGTTTCCTTGTCTTCGATTGGTGGGGGTTCCCTGTTTCAACAGGCATTGCAAACCCGCTGTCGACCCTGCCCTCATTTCTCGGGATAGGTGCAATTGTATCTTTAGCCTTTTATAAGCGCAAAAAACTGCCGTTTCTTTCATTCGGAATATTCTGGTATTTCGTTGCGCTCTCTCTCGAGAGTTTTATTGCCGTGGGTTCAGACCTGTATGTCGAGCACAGAAACTACCTTCCCGTCGCAGGACTTTTCTTTGGTGCATCAGCACAGCTAATGACGATGCGCGCTCTCCGGGAAAGGGTGCTCAACAGGAAAACCCTGTGGACTGGAACGGTAATCCTGTCTATGTCCCTAGGCCTTCTGACTTTCCAGCGAAACTTGGACTGGAAGGACTCTGTTACCCTGTGGAGCGATACGGTCGGTAAAACACGGGAAGATGTGAGGGCAATAATTGCGCTTGGAAACGCGCACCTCAATAAATCCGAAATTGACGTGGCCAAAAAATATTATGCGTTAGCTACCAAAATCAGTCTGTCACGAAAGAGTGCGCAATATTATGCCGACTCCATTTACAGTCTTGGTATGGTCGACCTTTTTATGGGAAACATCGAAGAGGCGAAGAAGGTCATTGATATTAT
>JAJRCO010000026.1 GCA_028678905.1 Methanomicrobiales archaeon | reverse complement strand
GACGGTTATCCAGCGTAGCCAGTACGGCATGGCGATGGTGGGGTAAAAGGCTCCGCTGGTCATGAAAAGGAGCAGGTTTAAGAATCCGACCGTGGACGCGTAGGTCTGCTGGTTGGGGAAGCGGGAGGCAAAGGAGACTACGAAACTGGTGATGCTGAAACTGATGAGTACAAGGACCATCACCACGAGTAATAGGTTCTCCAAACTCCGTATGATCACACCGGCCACTAGGACATCCACGATCAACAACAAGAAAGTGGCAAGGAGAGATCGGACCGTTCCGCTGAGGATGATACCGAGTAAGATACTCGTTCGTTTAACGGGGGTGACATAATAACCCTCGATGATTCCGTTCTCTCGATCCCTGATCATGGCATTACCCCCGCCCATCATGGAAGACATAAAGATGGACATTACCAGGATTGCCACCCCGAAAAACTGGAGGTAATTCACTTTTCCATAGATCTCGTTGATGAGGATCTGATCGGTGGTGCCTAACTGCCGGACAAGACCGGTAATTCCACTCTCGATGACGGGTGGCATGAACGAGTCTGAACTGTCGACATACAAGCGAATGGTATGGTCATCGTACCGCGGACTCGGGAAAACAGCCACTGCATTCACGGACCCCTCTGCGAGTGCCAGTTTTGCCGTATCCTCGTTGTCATAGAGAGTTACGTCGAACACATCTGTGCTCTTAAGAGCCTGTAGGGTAGCTTGGAATTCCTGACTCTCCCCTTTAAAAAGATCTACCTGAGTCATACCAATGGGTACATGACTGATGGTGCCTCCGATCGCGTTTCCGAGGATGATCAGGTAGAACAGAGGAAACATCAGGGTCATGAGTAGCATAAGGGGGGATCGTAAAAATTTTTTAAAGTCCCGCTCAAAGATTGCGAAGGACCCAAAACTCATGGTTGTCCCCCTCCCTGGGGAACTGCCCCCTCACTAGACTCGCTAAGGCGGCGCCCCGTAAAATGGATGAAGACATCTTCCAAGGAGGGCGAATGAATGGAGATAGCGGCAATCCTTTTTTTATTCTTCTCAAATACCGAAATGATCTCGGGAAGGGTTCCACTCCCGTCCCGGGCAGAGATTCGAACCAGATTTCCGCTTCCCTGGACATTCAGAACGTGAGAAAGAGATCGCACACCTGTCAACAGGTCTTCGGTGACACTCTCGGTCCGCATCTCAATAAGATCCCCCTCCGGCATCGCTTTCTTGAGATTATCCGGGGTATCCAGGACGATCAGCTTTCCCATGTCCATCAGTGCGACCCGGTCGCAGAGGTGCTCTGCTTCATCCATGTAATGGGTGGTGAGGATGATGGTGGTACCCTCGCCTTTAAGAGTCCTGACCTGCTCCCATACCTCCCGTCGGGATTCCGGATCGAGCCCGATCGTTGGTTCGTCCAGAAAAAGGATTAGGGGTCGGTGGATGAAAGCCCGTACGATCTCCAGTTTCCTCTTCATCCCTCCGGAAAAGGTCTGTACCAGGAAATGGGCCCGGTTTTGAAGTCCAATCATTGCCAGAAGCTCAGGAATTCGTTTCCTGCGGTAATGGTCTTCCATGCCCAGGAGTTTCCCGTAAAAATCCAAGTTCTCCCAGGCGGTAAGCTCGGGATCTAGGGTTCCGGTCTGGGGGCAAACCCCGATGATGGAACGGACCTTTTCCGGTTCCTTGGTTACTTCGTATGACCCCACGAATGCGTGTCCGGAGGTAGGTCTAATCAGAGTGGTGAGGATTCGTATCAGGGTGGTTTTTCCCGCGCCGTTTGGCCCTAGAAGCCCAAATATCTCTCCTTTTTCCACTTCCGCGGATACATCTTGGACCGCGATCACATCTTTCACACCAGGGAAAGTTTTGGAAAGGTTCTGAATCCGTATAATGGGATCTACAGAGTAGGGAGTGGAGGTTGGTCCTGAGGATCCGGCGGGCATTTAGGATACCTGATCCCTGGAGATACATTTATAAGTTATGTTCAGGGAATGGTGGAAAATGGATCACAAAGTCCGGAGAAAGAAGTACAATGTGGTTTAGGTATTTTCTCCTTTGCTTCCTGGTGGCGTCGATATTGCTCGGCTCGGCACAGGCAGGTACCCAGTATCTCACCGGCCCCCCCGAAATATCGGCTGCCATCTCAGGAACCAATGAATTTAAGCCAGGAGAGACCGTCACTATCCCTTTGGCCATACAGAATAAGGGTCTTTTCACCTTAAGACTAAGCCGCCCTGATTTAGTTACTCCGGACTATTTACCCAATACCGCCATGCTCATGACGGTAGGAATGATGGCGGGGGAAGCCCCTCTCTCGGTGAAATCCGAACCCCAGATGATTGGGGACATACCAGGGGATACCAACCGGTTGGTTCCCTTTATGGTGCAGATCAATCCGGATGCCCACGCAGGCACCTATCAGATTCCCGTCTCCTTGGTTTATACATACCTCTGGTCCGCCTCATCAGAAGGTACGGATAATATAGCCTATTACTTTAAAACGGATCAAAAAATCCAAAACCTCATCATCGTCATTCGCCCGGTGGTAATCCTGCGGGTTCAGAATATTTCCGTCGGATACCTGAATGCAGGCACGGAAGGGTATCTCAATCTCACACTACAGAACACTGGTTCTGAACACGCACGGGAGGCAGTGATACATATTGTCCCGAATGCAGTCACCAACCCTCTGCAGCCTACTGACAGTGCCGCCTATATCGGTCAGTTTGATCCAGGAGCAGTGGTGCAGGCTAATTTTAAAATTTCTGCGGATAGTTCCGCAGAGGCGTACAAGACGTACCCATTCAACATCTACTGCGAGTACGTAGATTTTGAGGGAAAGACTACCCAATCTGACCAGGTCACTTTCGGCGTTCCCGTGAGTGGTAAGATACAATTTTCGATCGTTTCATCGCCTCCCGTGATCCACCCGGGAGAGCAGAAGGTTATCGAGATTGCCTACCAGAACACTGGCTCAGAATCTGTACATGATGCACAGGTGCAACTTAGCACCGTATCTCCCTTCACCGGCACCGATGATACGGCCTATCTGGGAGCTCTTCCACAAGGGGCAAATGGTACTGTAAAGTTCAAAGTAACGCTGGATAGTTCGGCAACTGCGAAGACATATGGAATTGATTCTGAGATCCGCTACCTTGATGCGCTCGACAACCCCCATGTCTCCGATACAATCAAAGTGCCCATTATCGTGCTTGCGTCGCCAGGAATCTTAGAATCTTACACTCTATTGATCCTTATTGTCATCATTATCGGGATCGTCATAGGTGGAGCATATTTCTTGCGAAGGCGCAGACCGCACCAATAGG
>JAJRCO010000027.1 GCA_028678905.1 Methanomicrobiales archaeon | reverse complement strand
TCCGGTTGTTACGTGGTATTGTGGGAGAGAGAAAGATCTACTCCCCGGGAGTTGGTGCACAGGGTGGAGACCTGGAAAAGGTCTCTTCTCTTGCGGACGGGGTCATCATAGGGAGATCGATCTACGAGGCACCGGATCCGGCCGATGCTGCGCGAAATCTCTCCCGGATCCGCCGATGATGAGAAAATCGTTCTGAACTGTGATGAACCCTATGAGTCCCTGAGGCGGAAATACATCCAATCCCCTCTTATTTCTGATCAGAAGTAGGTTTCAGAAAACATACCTGGAGTGCGGAGCACTCCTCCAGGTTCCCGCAAGTCTGGCACACCTGTCGCCACATAGTGCACTCCGGGCAGATGGTAATATTGCGGATACTGAACCTGCGGTTGCAGACCCGGCAGATGAGCTTCATGTGTGCACAATCGATGGCACGGGTGGATACCATGATCATCTATCAGAGAATTCCCGGCCATGTGTTACTAACTTTTTGGTCGAAAAACCGAACCTGCACTTCTTGTTCACAACACTTTTTAATACCAACATCCTCACTCTGTAGTATGGATTGGACACCGGAACAGCGGAAGATTATCGAATCATATAAACAGGTCGAAGATGTTCCTGTCGGGCAACGCAAGTACAAGTGCCACCGCTGTCACCAGATCGTTGAATCAAGCCCCTGTCCGGCATGCGGTGAAACCATGCTATCCATCCTGTGCCCTCTCGACCATGTCCAGTGCATTCACGACATGACTCCCGGGATCGATTATTGCCCGATCTGTGGGGCGGCTATCTGCCCCCGCTGTGGCTGCCACGATGTGGTGCAGATCAGCCGGGTAACGGGCTATCTTCAGGATGTTTCCGGCTGGAATGCCGGAAAACAGCAGGAATTAAAGGACCGGGTACGTTATAATCTGGTATGAGATATTTCGTCCGCGATTCCACCCTTTTTCTTCGCGGAGATTTTTCTGCTGCCAGTAGTGGTATTGGGGGTGGAATCCGGCAGGTTTCCACCATTTTTAACCACACGGTACCGAAGGACTTCTCGGACGTAAATCCTCTCCGGTACATGGGTACCATCATCACTCAGGAAGGGTATGCAGATGCGTTTTTTGGCCTCCTGACTGCGGTAGAGATGCGGAACCTATGCATTCTTCAGTATGATTTCATCACCGCATTTGTGACTGCCGGAGTCGCAGATGCACCGGAATCCGGAGTCCACACCATCAACATCATTATTTATTGCGGCGAGGGCCTCGCCCCCGCTGCACTGCTGGAATCCATCATCGTAGCGACCGAAGCGAAAGTAAAAGCTCTTTCGGAGGCAGGATTCTCCCTTACGGGCACCGGGACCGACGCGGTGGTGGTAGCAGGCGAAGGAGAGATCCGACACCAGTACGCAGGGACGCTCACCGAGCCAGGCCGTAGAATCTATACGGCGGTGCAATATGGCGTCCAGGAAGCACTGAAACATCAACGGGAAGCCATCGAGAGGACGAATCCTTCCTTTTTCATATACAGCCGGTATGGCGGCGGACACTGGGCCGAATGGCGTTCTGAGGAATGTCCTTACTACCCCTGTCATTTCGAAGGTCAGCGATGTGATTTCTGTTACTGTCCTTTTTATCCCTGCCTGGAGGTGGGGTTGGGGTCCTGGGTGGAAAGTTCAACCGGCGGCGAAGTCTGGAGCTGCAGCGACTGCAGGCTCTTACACGAACCCCGGATTACTGATTATCTGAAAAAGCACCCGGAAGCGCCTCTCTGCGAATTAAAAGCCCTGTTTAAACGCCTGAAGAAATAGGAAAGAAATTATTTTTCCGGGATGCCTAGCGCATCCAGGAGTTCCTGCAGGGGGATCCCATGCGCCATTGCTGCCTCTCTGATGCTCTCCCCTCGGGCAACCGCGCATCCAAGACAGCCCATACCGAATTTGAATAACACTTCGGCGGAATCCGGTTTCTCCCGGAGGAGCTCCATGATTGTGCTATCTGCCGTAACTGCCATGCTCTCAGAATGTGTCCACGGTACTACTTAAACCTTTGATCAGTTCCAAACGGTAAGAATTGATCGGTGACATGATCGGGGGATAACCTCCCAGAAAACTGCGATTGGTTGATGTGAAAGGTCCAGGAGTGTCTTCTTAAACTGCATGAATTGGTGTAAAGATCTCGGTTATTGAACATTTCCAAGAAATAGGGGTATCGATAAGTACAATTGGATCTGGTCCTTTGGTTTAACTCCGTGCAGGTCCCGCATACATTTTCACGCTGCACGACCATCATATATAAGCGACTGTACTCTACGCTGTCTTGGAGATGTACACATGGATATACGTGAAATGGTTGAAAGAATCTCCCAAAAAATTGCATCAAAAGGCAAAACCCCCGATAAAAAGAAGATTGAAACGAAACTCCGACGCTTAATCGAGGAATTTGGTGTTCATGCCAACGAGGCAGAACGTACGGTCCTGAATGAACTCGCCAAAGAATACTCCCTCTCCTCGATCACGGCGAAATCCTCCGATATGAAGGAGATCGGCTCTCTTCTACCCGGAGAATGGGTGACGATCGAAGGAAAGGTCGTTTCTCTCTCTACCCCACCGACACCGGCGATAGCCCAGGCCGGGATCCTTGCCGATCCATCCGGTGCAATAAGGTTTGTTGTCTGGTCGCGTGCGGGCACTCCTCCCTTGACCGAGGGATCCTGGTACCGCATCGAATCAGCAGTGGTGGACGAGTACCGGGGATCACCCAGCCTGAGCATCCACACCGGAACCACTATCGCCCCCTCCGATCAGGATATCCCCATCATCCCCGAAATCAAAAAGATATCCGAACTGAAGCCGGGTATCGGAAACCTCCGAGCAAAGATGATCCAGGAATGGGAACCGAGCCACCCACGAATGCTCCAGGTCGGACTGCTGGGCGACGAATCAGGTACAATCAAGTTCACCATCTGGAAAGATAGCGGAAAGGAACCGCTTGAACTCGATAAGGTATATTCGATTTATTACGCTCAGGTGGATGAATTCGGAGGGCGGCTGGGATTAAACCTTACTGGTGCTATGTATGTCCCCGAAGAGATGGAAATTGTGGTCCGCAGCGGGGAGACGGTTTCGGGAGCCCTTGTCCACATTGCTCCCGGATCAGGCCTGGTGAAAAGGTGCCCGGTGGATGGGTGTAATCGAGTCCTCTCTCGCCAGAACTACTGTCCTGTTCATGAGATCCAGTCCACATTCCGTTACGATCTCCGCATCAAGGGGGTGCTCGATTCAGGCACCAAGACTTACAACCTTCTTATCTCTCGCCCGGTTGTCGAACAGATGACTGGCATGTCCCTTGAGGCAGCAGTCGAGCTGGCAGAAAATAACCCCCTGGGAATGGATGAGGTATTCTTCAAAATGCGGGATCTCGTCCAGGGAAGATATTTCATCTGCCGGGGAAGTGAGATGGAGGATCGCGTACTGGTCAAAGAATGCACCCCCCTAGCCTATGACACCCGCAATCTCGCCGACCTGCTGAACCGTGCAGGAGGTGCTCCATGAACGGCTCTTCCCGCCAGAGTGGAAGTTTCGAGCGCGAACCGGCGAAGAGAGTGTTCTCCCAGGAACTCCGCGAAGCCCGGTACCATTTCAAGGAAGGAACGGAGGAAAAAAGTCCCACTTATGTCCTTCTGCCCACTGGGGAACGGGCAAACCGGGTCTTCTTGGTCGGTACCCTGACCGAGAAAGAGAGGAAGGGGGACCAGAATATGTTTTATCAAGCCCGCATCGCCGATCCCAGCGGGACATTCTATATTATTGCCGGCAGTTATCAGCCCGATGCGATGCAGCAGATTGCCCGCATTGACCCTCCCGCCTTCGTCGCCGTGGTCGGTAAACCAAGCGTCTATGATACCCCAACCGGGGCCGCTCTTGTCTCTGTCCGGGCAGAATCCATTACCGCAGTGGATGCGGATACCCGCAACCTCTGGGTGCTTGACGCCGCCCGCTGCACGCTGGATCGTCTTGATCGTCTCGGCTCCGATGACGATTCACGAAAGGCGGTAGAGATATACCGGACCGACCCGGTTATCTACCGCAAGATGGTATTCGATGCCTTGGCTCAACTGAAATTATAAGGGAACCTTTTTCCCTCTTTTCTGCATCTGCAAAGGCGGTTCCCACCCTGTTCTGTTTTACCATTAACAGGAGGCAGTTGAGACAAATTGGGAGTGGTTCCTATCCAATTTTGCTAGCTCCTGCACCTGATCAGGCGGATCGTGGCCCACTGGAACACCCCCGTAACCTATTCTGTGGTTATCGGAATCGTTACAGCACATAGAGAGCGATAACCAGGCTCGTCCACCCGATCAGGTAGGTGATGACGTAGCCTGCGATAACGCGGGGAATAATCTGTGAAAGTCTCTTATTCTTGGATAAAAACGATTTGAAACGCGTCACACCAGGGATTTTCGAGATCAGTTGATCTAGGGGTCGCACGATGAACTCAGGGAGGATCAATCCGATCACAGTCGCCACCAGGAGCTGGAGTCCAAAATCAGGGACGAATGGGTTGGTGAAAAGAAAAGCAATAAGAAAGAGAATCTCGCGCAGAGACACCATGACTGACCTATTACTCTCACTTGTCCTGCTACAAAAGGTTATCATCGTGCTGGAACGTACATGTCGTACGGTGGTATGTGATGGAGGCAGCAAAACTGGAAACCATGATAAAATCCATCAGTGTAAAGGACCTGAAGGAAGAAGCAAAGAAGAGAGGAATCGC
>JAJRCO010000107.1 GCA_028678905.1 Methanomicrobiales archaeon | reverse complement strand
GCTTCCTCCGATCCGAACAAAATCGGTTACGTGATCATGCGAAATCTGCTCTCCTTCCCAGGTACTCTCTATCCGGTCAATCCCCATCATGAGACGATCCTGGGCAGGAAGGCCTATCCCTCCCTGCGGGATCTGCCGGGTGCGGTCGATCTCGTTGTCGTCGCTATTCCCGCACCGGCCGTACCGGAAGTCGTACGGCAGGCGGCGGAAAAAAAGATCCCCCTGGCCATTATCATCTCAGCCGGTTTCAGGGAGACGGGTGAAGAAGGGAAGAAAAGGGAGGAAGAGATGATGCGGATCGCCCGTGAGGGAGGAGTCCGGATCCTGGGCCCCAACTGTCTGGGGATCATCCTCCCCCACCAGGGGATCAATGCAACTTTCGATCCGATCACCCCTCGCAAGGGCACCATCGGTTTTGTCTCCCAGAGCGGAGCGGTTATCGCCACCGTACTGGACCTGAGCATCTCTGAAGGAATCGGTTTTTCGGCCGTGATCAGTGTAGGAAACCAGGCGGACCTGGGTTTTGACGAATTCCTGAAATTTCTGGAGGTCGAAGAAGAGACACGGGCGATTATCCTCTATATCGAGGAGGTTGTAAACGGGAGGGAGTTCATGGATACAGTCCGCAGAGTTTCTGATCAGAAACCCGTCATCGCCATCAAATCCGGCTCATCGCAGCGGGGGAGGGAAGCGGCTTCCTCCCACACCGGGTCTCTTGCCGGGTCCTATGAGGTCTACCTGGCGGCCTTCCATCAGGCAGGGGTGATGGCCACGCAGTCTCTCCGCCAGGCTTTTCAGGTCGCTGAACTTCTCTCTTCCGAAGGATATCCTCACGGCACCCGTTCTCTTGTGATTACCAGCGCCGGAGGATTTGCGGTGCTCTCGTCAGATTATGCGGAGAAACACGGTGTTCAGATGATAACCCTCCCCGACGAGGTGATCCGCGAATTGAACACCTTCCTACCCTCCACTTGGAGCCATCGCAATCCTCTCGATCTGGTGGGGGACACCGGAGCAGACCGGTTTGCCCGGGTATTTGACGTGATGCTTCGCCATCAGGATATCTGGGATATTGCGTTTATCGTGGCAGTGCCTTCAGCCATTCTTGACCCTAATCATCTCGCCCAGGAGATCGTCCGTTTCTCCACCCACTCTCACAAGATGATCGTGGGATGCCTTCTTGGCGGTGACAGCATGAAAAGCGGTGTCCGGCAGTTGCGGGAACAGGGAATCCCCAACTTCTCCGAGCTGGAGGACGCGTTCATCGCGGTGGGAAAATCCTGTACATTCACGGAGAAATGTCCTCCCCGCTCTTAGGTGGAGCTGCACCGTG
The DNA here is from genome assembly GCA_028678905.1 of Methanomicrobiales archaeon. Taxonomy (GTDB): domain Archaea; phylum Halobacteriota; class Methanomicrobia; order Methanomicrobiales; family JACTUA01; genus JAJRCM01. The sequence goes on along the minus strand of JAJRCO010000107.1, from coordinate 8,080 downwards.
AAAGCGAATGAGAAAGAGAAGCACACGCCACCCGAACTCCTCGCTCCAGCGGGCTCCTGGGATGCCCTGCGGGCAGCGGTAGGAGCCGGCGCAGACGCGGTGTATCTGGCCGGAAAAAGATTCGGCGCCCGAGCTTATGCTGACAATTTCGACGACGAGCAGTTGCTTTCGGCTCTGGAGTACGCCCACCGGGCAGACGTCCGTGTCTATGTGACCGTGAACACCCTGCTAGATGAACAGGAGCTACGGGGGGCAGGAAAATTCCTCCTGTTTCTCTACGAACAGGGGGTGGATGGGGTGCTGGTGCAGGATCCAGGACTCATCAGCCTGGCGCGGAAAAGGATTCCCGGCCTTCCCCTTCATGCGTCCACCCAGATGACCCTACACAACAGCGCCGGGGTCCGATGGGCTTCGGAGGCGGGGCTGAACCGGGTCGTTCTCGCGCGGGAACTCGGAACAGCCGAGATAAAAAAGATTGCCCATCATCTGCACCAACATGGGATCGGCCTGGAGATCTTTATCCATGGTGCCCTCTGTTACAGCTATTCCGGACAGTGCCTTCTTTCGTCGGTCATTGGGGGGAGGAGCGGAAATCGCGGGAGGTGTGCGCAGCCGTGCCGCAAATCCTATGTACTGGCTCACGGACCCACCGACGCATACAATCGAAGCGTTCATCACTATCCCGTGTCCGCACCCTCTTACTGTCTCTCAACCCGTGACCTCTGCACCTACCTGCACTTCGATGAAATCATGCGCCTGCCCGTGGACGCGCTGAAGATCGAAGGACGCATGAAATCCGCGGAATATGTGGCTACGGTGGTCCGTATCTATCGATCCGCCATCGACGGAATCATGGCGGGCACCTGGTCGCCGAGCGATGTGGATCTCCAGGACCTTCTCCTGGCCTTCAACCGCGGCTTTACCGGAGGCCATCTGTTCGGTGAACCGGTCCTGGGCGCCGCACAACCGGATCATCAGGGATTGTGGATCGGAATGGTACTCTCCTACGACCCTGAGAAACGGTCGATAAAAGTCCGGTTGTCTGGAAACACAGTTCCGGAAAAAGGAGACGGAATTTTTCTGCTCTCCGGAACAGGTGAAGAAAAAGGGATGCGCCTCAACCGTTCTCCATATCGATCTGGATCCTTCCTGTACCTCTCCAGTCCAGAATCAGTGACGCCAGATACCTCTGTTTATATCACTTCTCGCGCATCCCTGGATCGGGCGGCATCGGAGGCCATGAAGCACCCGTTTTATCGCCCGATCCTGGTAGAGGTGGACGTGTCCTGGAGAAGGAAGAAAGTGGTATTCCAGGGACATCTGCACAGGAGAAGAGAGGATATACCTGTCCGGTATGAATCCTCCCTCGAATGGGAAGACGCACGGAAACAACATCTGACGTCCGAACAGATCACCACACAGCTGCAGAAGAGCGGGGGAACCCCTTTCGCCCTGCAGGTCAGGGAGCTGCGGTATCCCGGAGGGTTGTTCCTGCCGCTCAGTGGGATGAACGCGGTCCGGAGGGAATTCCTCTCCCACCTGGAGTCCCTTCTCCACAGCTCTCACCGGCCTCCCGGGGAGACCGTCGAAGTGGCGCGGGGGCAGATAGACTCCTACCGGTCTATCCTGCGCCCTTCCGTAGAATCGACGGAACCAGCTCTCTCTACCTGTGTACACGGCCGTGAGGGGGTTAAGGCTGCAATCGCAGGAGGGGCCGACTCGGTATGCCTGGAAGGAGGTCCCCGCGAGATCTCCGCATCGGTGGACTTCTGCCGGGAAAAACGAATTCCCCTGATCTGGATATGGCCCCGGATCGCACGGGAGACCATGATGGACGAATGGCTCACCGGGCTCGCGCATCTGGAACCGCACTTAGCAGGGGTAATGGTCGCGGGCGCGGGAATGGCGGATGCGATACGGAGGCAGTATCCCTTTCTGGCGTTGTGGGGATCGGTTGACCTGAACATCTGGAATCACTGCGCTATCCAAGCATTTGCCCCTCTTTTTCGTACCCTTCTCCTGTCACCCGAGCTCTCCCTGAACAGAATGCGGGAGCTGATTCTCGCCCTGCCTCCGGACGCTCCCACTCTCGGATGCTTCGTGCAGGGGAATCTCGAAGTCATGATTAGCGAAAACTGCCCTGATGAAAGAGTGAAGATCTCCCGGGAAGAGGGATGGGGTCTGCTCGATGCAAGGGATCGTTTCTTTCCCCTGACCATCGATGACTGGGGCAGAACGCATATCTATAACGCGGTGGAGACCTCTTACATCGACCATCTGCATGCACTCAGAAACGCCGGAATTGGCACCTTCCTTATCGATGGACGTTACCGGAGCCCCCGGTATGTCAGGGAGATCACCACGGTCTATCGGGAAGGCTTGCGGCGTGTACGAAACGGCGAAGCTGACTGTTCAGATCTTAAGGAGAAAATTCAGAAAAGGGCGCGGGGGGGCATCACCCTGGGACCCCTGATAAAAGATCTCAAGGAGGAGCTATGAACCATCTACCCGTATCGATCGTTGTCGCAACACGAAACAGGGAAGAACTGGAAAATGCCTGTCTGCTGGGGGCCGATTTCATCGAAATCCGCCTTGATCTGCTCACCCCGCCTCACCTGACTCCTGAAATGCTGGACAGCAAAAAGCTGCCCCCTCTGATCATCACCCTGAGAAGCCGGTCCGAAGGGGGAGGATTTTCAGGGACCACTGAAGAATGGCGCAAAATACTCGATCCCTGGGTCGAACGAGCAGTTTATATTGATGTCGAAGCCGCGTACCATCGTTATGTGGGGGACCTCCGCTCTCAAGGGAGGAAAGTGATCGCTTCATGGCACAGCCCCCTCATGCCGACCCGGGAAGAACTTGACAACAGGGAACGACTGCTGCGTTCCTTTGGGGACATCCCCAAGATAGTGGTAACCCCTGTGAACGCTGCAGACCTCTTAGCTCTGTTCTCCTTCACCCTCCAGGTGGAAAAGCCGGTCTGCACCGGGATAACCGGGGCAAGATTCCGCTATGGACGCGCCCTGCTCCCTCTCTTCGGATCTTCGCTGGTATATTGTCATGTCGGTAATCCAACCGCGGAAGGCCAATACCACATTCAGGATTTCAGGACACTACTTGGGAAATTACTGGAATAGTGATTTTTAAAAACAATATCGTAATTTGTATAAATATTAAAATAAATAATTTTAGTAATATTTTAGCGTTAATTTTATATATTAAAAATCATTATAATATTTTATATATTAAAGCAATGTATAATCTGAAAAAAAATCATCACGATTCGGTACCGTGAGTGAGAATCATTTCTCACCCAGATGTCTCCGGTAATCAGGCATCAGATCAGAACAGGACGAAGCATGGCAGAGATACTTTCAAAGAATGCTCACATCGCAACAGGCCGGACCCGTATAATCCCTCTTCCATCCTCAAGAATGCCCCTTTCTCGATGTATGAACAGTGTTGCGATTGAGCTGGATGAGTTTTCCATCGACACCTCGTCACTTTATGAAATATCACGAAGACTGGATATACTGACGGAAGAGGTACGGAAGGCGCAGACCCATGATAACATCGTAGTAATTCCCGGTCTCCTGAAGAACGCGGTTGAGGTCATGAAAGAGGCAAGTGTGATCCTGAAGATGACATTGGTTGTAGAAAGGGGGCGGTTACCTCCAGAACTGATGGACCATCTTGCCCGTATCCGCCTTCATAACGATCGGACTATGGAAGAGACGATGACACTTCTCCATACTTTCTCTACTGCGGATTGACTGTAGGGCTGGAAAATTCCTTCTTTAAAAGTTAAGAGCTAACAGTCAAGCCATGATGCGGGATACTCAGGGTCTGAGGGGTATTATCTTGATTAGGGCCCCACGATCATGGCCTCGTAGGATTCGAGCACCGCATCAGTGAGCAGATCTGACTTCTTGGACAATTGGATCATCTGATGAACGAGACCTTTCAGCTGGATGTTAAGATCACGGATCTGTTCCTTACTGAGCAGACCCCGAAAGGCGTATTGTTTCATCTGCTCTTCTGCCAACTGGCAATCCAGAAAAAACTGATCGACGATGCGGTTTGCTTCAGTGCGGGAACCGATCCCCCGGTTTTCGTCCTTGCCCAGAATCACATCCAGATCCCGGACCTGAGTCTCGATCTTGTTGAGAATAGCGATAGTGGTCGACCGGGCTTCCTCCCGCTCCTGTTCCCGTACTTCCGAAAATGTTACTTCCGAAGAACGAAACCGGGCACATTCCAGTTCCAATGCATGGACCATGTTTTTCACTAGATCGCGGTCCATTCCTTCCAGTCGGTCTGCGGTCTTTTCCAGTCGGGCGATCTCCTTCTCTAGCTTCTTGTAAAAACCGTTCTGGTCAAACTCCACAGAAATTCTCTCTCCTCTATCTCTCCCCAAGATATATGTACTTATATATAAATTATATCAAATCATTTAGTGTTGTCGATTGAGAGTTTCGTTCTAATCAGGTTCTTTTATCCGGGCGCAGGAATTCCCTCTGTCTGGTCATAGGTACAAGATGGAGATGAATTGTCCGGAAAGTAATTTTGATGGCCACGTGGGGTTCCCATCACTCCGGATCGGATGCCGCACAGGAACCAGCTTTACAGAGAAAAGGAATTGCAGTTTTTCAGGATTTGTGATCGGCTCCCTCACCCTTGGTAATCGCTTTTACCAGGGATTGTGCTTTATCTATCTCCCCCCGCTCGGCATAACTACGTAGCGAATAGGTTGCATCAGAGAAGAGCTTCTTCACCAGGGTATGGGTCAGATCGTCGAGAATGGATTCGATTCTCTGATCGGTGATCCCTATACGGTGCAGGGCTCTATCTCTCTCCCGCAGGCGGATCGCTTCCGCCCAGGTGTAGAGGCCGGCGAGCATGTCCTCTACCGAAGCCCGTTTTACCAGCCGGATGCAGTGATCGAGCTCGTCCTTCAGAAGTTCCCGCGCCTGTTCCATTTCCCGCTTTCTCGCTTGGATATTGTTCTCACTGATCTCCCGCAGATCGTCCACGGTGAACAGCCGGACCCCATCGATGGATTCGGCTCCCTCTTCTACATCCCGCGGCTGGGCAATGTCGATAAGGATCAGAGGTCTGGGATGCTCTTCTAAAGGCCAGGTGCGCCCCTCCATCGCTTCCCTCAGACGATCGCAGTAAATGATGGGATGAGGGGCGGAGGTACAGGAGATGACCACGTCGGATAGTGTCAGGTAGTGGTATAACTCCTTCAGGTTGACCGCTTTCCCCCCCGTCCTATCGGCCAAAGCCACCGCCCGTTCGTACGTCCTGTTCGCGAGGTAAATTGCAGATAGTCCTTTAGCCGCAAGCGCCTTGGTCACGAGGATCCCCATCTCACCGGTTCCTACTACCAGGATGTGTCTTTTCTCCAGACCCCCGAGCAGCTGTTCCGCAAGGCAGACCGCTGCTGAGCCAATGGATACCGCCCCGCGGTTGATCGCGGTTTTTCTGCGGATCTGGATCCCGGTGTGGATAGCCTTATCCATGCATATTTTCAGGAGAGGAGAGAGGGTATCCATCTCTTCCGCGGCCAGCAGAGCTTTTTTCATCTGGCCGATGATCTGATCCTCTCCGACGATCAGAGAATCCATCCCTGAAGCTAGTTCAAGCAGATGGCGGAGGGCTTCTCCGTTTTCCAGTATGGTGAACTTCTCGCGGCCTGTTTCAGCCAGAAAATCGGTCAGGATCCGGGGCTCTCCCTGCACCAGTATCTCCACCCGGTTACAGGTCTGGAGAAGAATCGCCCCTTTGAACCGGTCCCGGGCCATCTTTAGAAAAGCCTTCTCGTCCGGGTAACGGGATGCCTCCAGGGCGGCGACATCTGCGTCATGATGGGACAGGACTGCGACTGTGAAAGGGATCGGCAATTCTTCGTTCATACAAGGTACCTCTTCTCCACCAGGGTCCAGGCCGCCGATGGATCGTCCCTCAGCGCATTCCATATCGACGGATCGGACACGACCTTACGAAGGATGGAGCGCCTCTCCTCCTGGGACCATGCAGACTGCTTCAGGGCATTGCGGAGCCTTTCCTGTATTTCTATCATCCGGTCAAACGAATCGCGGGAGGACTCCAGCTGCGATCGCAGATAGCGGGAGAAGGCAGGGCTTCTGCCGTAGGTTTCTACTGCGACCAGAAAGTTTTTTCCTTTCAGGATCGCCGGCAGGATCACATCCCCAGGATCCCCGGCTGCGTTATTGAACAGGACGCCCTCCTGCCTGCACTGGTACCCGATATGGTTGTTGATGCTCTGATCGGAGGTTGCCGCGATCACAAGAAATGCCCCCTTGATAAAGGTCCGGATTGCCTCCTCCGTCATTTTGCCGAGATCCATTTGATGGCGTCCCCCGGGTATTGCTTCCAGTCTTTCCGAGAAAGACCGGCTGATCACCACCAGGTCACAGTCCCGAAAATATTCCGCTTTTCGTGCCGCAACTTCTCCCCCTCCAAAAATTACCACTTTCTTTCCCGAAAAATCGATAATCAGGGGGATCATCAACTTCACAGTTGGTCGGGAAGGAACATCAATGTGCCGGATTTATGTGGGATCTACCGGGTCGAAAGATGCGGTTCTTTTACGAATGCTGCCATATTTTGCCAGTTTCTCGCCGGATATTCGATACGCTTATTATCTTTCACCCACCATGTTACTAGCGCATTGCGCCGATAGTGTAGTGGTTATCACTAGGCGTTGCCAACGCCTAAACCCGGGTTCGAATCCCGGTCGGCGCATAGAGTTCAAATATCCATTTTAAGAAGCTCTTAATTGAAATGGTGACTAAATTTTGATATTTTCGTGTTTTAAGACACTGAATAAAGGCATCAAGCTAAAAGTTATCAGTACGGTCCTGCGACTCGTGATTGAACCTTATAAAACCTAAAACAAAGATCGAACTTCTCTTATCGGGACTCGAGATAAGACGTTCAAATCACATCCCTCAGTGTCGATGGGAAGAAGATGAAGACATGTCGGAACTCGCCAACTACATTCGGAAGAAAAAAGTTGAGAGGAGGTACGCCAACTAGGCTATTCTCGTAGATCCGCGTAACGAGAACGCCCTCATTTGAGTTTAGATTGTAGTACTCTGCCAGCTCCTTCGTGACGCCAACTCCGAAGATACCGAGCCAAGGCCGCACCACTTTTCCCGTGTTTTATGAGCTCCTTGCCAATGTGTGTTGCTTTATCAATGGGAATGGAGAAGCCGATGCCTTGGGCGAATGGGATACTGGCCGAGTTCATGCCAATGACCTCGCCATCTTTGTTGAGCAACGGCCCACCACTGTTGCCCGGGTTGATATGAGCATCTGGATACTCCAAGGAACCGAAGCCCAATTATGCGACGGCGAAGTCGAAGCGGTCAAGGTTCATCACTTTGGTCCAGGCAGCCACGAAGTCCTGAACAAACTTCTCCTGAGCGTTCGCGCTTCCGTAGACCTCGGCCAGAGCTCGGAGCTGCGAGTTCGAACCAAAGATGAGATCGACACGCGTGCCGGTCCATTTGACTTCGCCAGTCTTGCAATCGTGCCCTTCAAACAGGTCCTTGGTTTCCGATACCGCCATCCACTCCGTGCCCATGTCGAGTAGGTTCACGAAGAAGTCGTTGGTGAGCACTTCCGGCCTCTTGGTAAAAACGCCGTGCTGGATCTGTCCGAAGTTGGTGTTCAGCACACGCATGCCACCAACGAGCACCGTCATCTCTGGTGCGGTAAGGGTCAGCAATTGTGCCTTGTCAACCAGCAACTCCTCGGCTGATACGGCATAACGGCTCTTCTGGTAGTTGCGGAAGCCATCCGCGATCGGTTCGAGCACGGAGAAGGAGTCCACATCGGTGTGCTCCTGCGAGGCGTCCATGCGTCCCGGCGTGAAGGGAACCGTCACGGCGTGACCGGCCTTCTTCGCGGCCTGCTCGACGCCTGCGCAACCGGCCAGAACGATCAGGTCGGCCAGCGAGACCTTCTTGCCGCCGGAGGCCGCGCTGTTGAACCCGCTCTGGATGCCCGCGAGGGTTCTCAGCACTTTCGCCAGTTCGGCCGGCTG
>JAJRCO010000388.1 GCA_028678905.1 Methanomicrobiales archaeon | reverse complement strand
CCGCTTGCATTCGATGCGATTCTCAGGTTCCCTCCTCCCCCGCTCACCACGTAGGACACATGTGGATCGCCGACCTTGTCGACGACAAGGGAGGAGGACCACCCCGTATCGATGGTGACGCTCATGAACGTCTGGAGAGTCGTGTACTCGCTGACCCAGTTGTTGCCCGGAATATTGTCTGTAGCGTTGCCGCTGACCCAAGCGATGTTGCGGACCTTTTTCTCCTCCAATGCTTGTGCTGTAACAGAAAGCAGCGCACTCCCGCCGCTATCGAGCGAACCCAGTGTGAACGTGATATTCTTGTTCGCAACGCTCCAGTTTCCCTGGGTGGTCGCGGCCGACACGAACATGATTCCTACCGGGAGCGAATCGACCACGGTTACCGATGCAGATGGCCCGGGTCCATGGTTGAAGACGTTGAGGGTATACGTGACGAACCCCCCTACCCTGACGGGATCGGGGTCATCATGCATGCCAATGGAGAGATCAGCTCCCGGAGGCCGCGTCCACATGTAGATATCGCATCCCGATTCAAGGTACGGATTGGCACTCGTGTCAGTGTACCACACGACGTGGTTCCCGTAGGTTGACGGAGCATGTTCCTCAATGGTCGTCGACGTTACTTGCAGCAGATCCCCCCAGAGTTTGTTGTGGAATTTGTAGAGGTACACATCAGAGGTTCCCGACCGGTCGTCGACAAAGACGAGGTTATCGCCCATGATCCGTGGCGATTGTTGATTCGCAAGCTTGCCGAATTTGTCGTGAAGAAACAGGCCAACGGGCCACTCGAGATTCTCACCCGCTTCCCAGTAACTCAGACAGCACATGTAGAGATTGATCGTGGCATTCCGCCTGTCCTCCCAGATGATCCGGCCTCCCCAGACTGTGGGATTCGTCTGGCCGGCCGGATCGACGCACACCGGGCGCTCTGCCTGAGATGAGAGATCGTACATGTAGATGTCTGCGTTGCTATTCCGATAGTCTTCCCAGACAATGATGTTCTTCCAGACGGCAGGATGGACCTGAGAACCGACTTCTGTGCAGACAGGTGATTCAACCATTGACGACAGATTCAGCATGTAGATGTCTTCAAGGCCTGTGCCTGCTCGTGCGTCCTGCCAGACGACGGTGTCGCCGTATATTACGGGG
>JAJRCO010000291.1 GCA_028678905.1 Methanomicrobiales archaeon | reverse complement strand
TTCTCGCCGTCATGATTGTTGGCGCGCTCGGCTTCTACCTCGGTGTCGATGTGCCGCCTCCGGCGAACCCACCGAAAGAGGGCGAGGGTCCGGACCGCGTGGAAATATTGAGTGCTGCGGGTACCTTCCTCGCCGCGTTGATGACGCTCGTCTCGGTCGCTGTCGTGATACTCGATCTCTACCCGCGCCTGTTCTGGCCCGCCCTGATCCTGCTCGGCTGGCTCGTCGGGGCGATCCTGCAGATTGCAGCCGGCATCATCGCCAGGGTTCGCGCCTGACACCGCGGCAACACGCCTCCAGGCCTAAGTTGCCGGGGCACGCCGACGTATGTTGCGCGGTATCGCGCGTCGATTTGCGCGTTTTTTGCGGCGGGCCAGGATGGCCACGCGCGCTCCAGGGACACAGCTGATCTTGACGCGACGATGCGGGCTGGCGATCCTTGATCACGGCGGCGATTGAGGGGCATGGCAGTCGCCGTCGCAACAAGAAGATGACCGGACGCCTTACATCCGGCGCAGAGCGCGTTTCGCCACGTCGATCCTGGTGGCATCGCACCTCGGCAGGATGGTTGGTCGATCTACTACCGGCCAGGTCCTGACGCGGAGCTTCAGTGCGGCCGGGTTGGGAGGGACCATGCAGACCATCTTTGACTCGCGCACGCTGCCTGCAGCCAAGCGCTACAAGGCCTGGCAGGACGCGATTTGCGAAATCTACTTCCAGGTCGACTGCACGCCTGAAGAGCGCGATGATTACGACGGCCTAGTGCGCGAAGCGCGCTTCGGCCCGCTGATCCTGACCGACACGCTATCGGCTCCGCAGGTGGTGCTGCGGCAGAACCGCCATATCTCCAGGCTGGATAAGGATTGCTACATCTTCGGACTGATGCAAACCGGTCGCGGCGGCCTTTGTCAGCGCGACGCCTCGTTCACCATGCACACCGGCGCCGCCGGGCTGTTCTATGCCAGCGAGCCATATGATCTGCGCGGCAAGGCTCCGGTCCGGGCATTCTGGATGGAAATCCCGCAACACCTGCTCGCCAGCCGCTTCAGTTCGGGCCGCGCGCCCGTCAACACGCTGCTCAATGTCGAACGCGGCCTCGGCCGTATCGCCGCCGAATTTTGCACCACGCTCGCCGCAGAAAGCGCACTCCTAAACGACGACGCGCGCGCAAAACTTGGCGACGAATTCCTCGACATCCTGGCGGCGGCTGTGGATGCCGGATTTGACCGGGAGCCGGCGGGCGAGAAGACGGTCCGCAAGGCGAGGCTCCGCTCGGTGAAGGCCTATATCGACGCCCACTTGCGCGAGCCCGATCTGACGCTGGAGTCGATCGCCAGGAACAACGGCATCTCGCTGCGCTACCTGCACGAGCTGTTCACGGCAATGGACAGTTCGGTGTCCGACTGGATCTGGCTTCGGCGGTTGCAGCAATGCCATGCGCTGCTGAGCCATCCCGCGCACGCCGCGCGCTCGATCACCGAGATCGCGTTCTCGATGGGCTTCAACAGCTCCTCGCACTTCAGCAACCGTTTTCGCGAGGAGTTCGGGTTACGGCCGTCGGATGTCAGGCTCGGCGGCTCAGCGAGCCGCGCGCGGCCGGAAGCGGCACCGGGACGAGCGGAGCATTAGGGCGCGGGGTAGCGCTCT
>JAJRCO010000079.1 GCA_028678905.1 Methanomicrobiales archaeon | reverse complement strand
CATACAGGGTGAACTTCACGGTAAGTGACGGGACCGCGATGGGGTGGGAAAACATAACCCTCCAGATAACCGACGTGAACCAGCCAGCGTCGGTCGTCAACGATGCGTACTCGACCGTGAAAAATGTCCTGTTGACGGTGAATGCCGCGAACGGGTTATTGAAGAACGATTACGACGTGGACGGCGACCCAATGACTGTGAAGAAACAGAGTGATCCCCTGCATGGGGTGTTCACTCTGAACGGCGACGGATCTTTCAGCTATGAACCAATGAGAGATTTCACCGGATTCGACTCGTTCACGTATTACGTGAACGATACCCCTCAGGATTCCGCCGTCGCAACGGTTTCCATTTCTGTCACCGGCTCCCCGGGAGGGGTGAGTGGAGGTGGGGGCGGAGGCGGTGGAGGTGGTGGTGGGGGCGGAGGCGGCTTCTTCTTCTCGGGAGAGGGAGCGTCTCTTCCCGCCGAATGGTATTCCTGCTGCATCCAGGGGGCTAACCTCACCACCACGGATACCGGCCGACAGCAGATCAACGTGTACCTTCCGGCTGCCGGGGACAAGGTGAGTGTGTTCGGCACCAGCCTGTCTACGGCGAACAAAGTCCTGCAGGTGATCGTGGAGACAGAAGATTCCTTGAATCCTCTCAACAACAACGTAACGGGCATTGTGAAAAGGGCGACTATCAGGACTGATCCCATCTTCGGCGAAATTAAGGAAATTGGCGGGAAATTCCTGGTGAAATTCGAGAGTTCTTACGATACGGCGCCTCCCTGCAATTCGGGGATCAAGGTGACACTCGCAGAAGCTCCCACCGGAGACCTCCTGAAAAACTTCCAGACTGCTGCCTACCGGCAGGGTCTGGAGATAAACAAATTTGCCTATACGATGAACGTCCGCACGCTCAACGTGAGCCCATTCAGCCCGGTAAATCTGACCATGAGCATATCCCCCGAATGGGTGAGCGAATCGGGTGGCAGGAACGCGGTACGGATCATGCGGGTAACCGATGACGGTGCCGGATTCATCCTGGACACGAAGTCGGCCGGATATGACCAGTTTGGTAATTATCTGTATACTGCATATTCGCCGAACGGATTCTCCACCTTCGGGATGGTGACCCTGCGTCAGGCAGCGGCGATCCCTCCTCTCCCGACCATACCCGCTGATTTCCCGGTCGCAACGATACCGGCAGAAAAGATGACGGAAAAAGCCATATCCCCAACCCCTCTCGTAGTCGCCGACAGTCCTGCCGAAACGCAACCGACATTCATATACGCAGCCTTCGGTGTTCTGGTAGTCGCCGTGGTCGCAAATCTCTTCTTCCTGCAGAAGCGGAAGAGATAGAGGATTACCCCCTTTTTTCCCCGACCCGGATCACCTGGGGATAAACACGATAATTGAACCTGCTT
>JAJRCO010000039.1 GCA_028678905.1 Methanomicrobiales archaeon | reverse complement strand
GCCGCCAGAAGTTTGAGAGAAGTCCGAATCGGTATCGGCACACTGCCGATATTCAGCGAGACGATCGCAACGATGAACCAGACGCCGAGCAAAACGAAACTCACAAGCAGTATCTTGGTGCCAGAGAGACGGTTCATCGAAAACGCTCCGGATGAAGTTTTCTCGCCAATTCTTCAACTCCCTCCACGAATAGCGGCGAAGGATGCTGCAGGAATTCACCCACAAGAAAAACCTTTCCCGCTTTGATCGCGCGCAGGTCCTGCCATCCGGCGACTTTCCTAAAATCGGGAAGAGGATTTGCTGCTTGTTTGACGCTCACAATGACGTCCGGATCCTTCACGATTACCTGTTCAAGAATATATCGTGGTTAGTATTGAGGGATGTCTACCGTAATCGAAACCACTCCTGCCAGAAGCAGCACATCGTTTTCGAAGGTGTTCTTGCCTGGAGCCAGCAACGGATCGAACCAGGTAATGAACAACGCCCGGACTGGCGGGAGTCCTGCGATTCGGGCCTTGACTTGTTCCAATCGGTTTTTCATTTGCGCAACAAGCTGAATTCCTTGTTGCATGCAATCAGTGATTCGCCCAATTTCTTCAACAGATTGGAATATCTTCTCCACGGAGCGCGGAGCTGCCACATAAACCGGGAGGCCCAATCCCGTCAATTTCATCACGGCGCCGCGATCGTTGCCGGCAGTCGAAGCAAGGACCAGATCCGGCCTGGCAGCTAGAATGACCTCATAGTTCGGATTCAGCAGATCGCCAATTTTGGGTTTGTGCTTTGCTTCCTCCGGCCAGGTGCATTGAGTTGTATCCCCAATCAGACGATCCTGCGCTCCAAGCAGATAGAGAGTTTCGGTGATATTGGGAGCGAGGGATATTATTCGCACGGGGCGTTTGGGTAGCTCAACTCGTCTGCCGATTCCATCGATATAAGCAACTTTTTCAATAAATTTCGGCGGCGAATCTTGCGGCTTTGCAGAGGGTTTGCTTTTGCATCCGGCGCCCACAATGCTGATGAAGATTAGCATTGCAGGAATTGCCACAAAAAATAAGAGGGAATTTCCGGTTTTTGCTACAGAGAACTTACATGGTATTTCAGAATCTCTTGGGAAACGGCGGGGGAAATGAATCTTTAACAGCATTTCAGGTCTCTTTCTCGCGAAGAGCTGGCTGAAACTGGCGAAGAGGCAGGTTTCCTGACTTTCGGGTCATCACCGGGCATCTCGCCTTCCCCGTTTTGATGCTGCAACGAGTGGCGGGCTCATCTTACTTCCAACGCCTCAGAGACCGGCTTTCCGATTACAGTGGCGGGACCGTGTGGGAGTTG
>JAJRCO010000246.1 GCA_028678905.1 Methanomicrobiales archaeon | reverse complement strand
GGCGATTGGCAACCGATGCCTCAACCTACTGCACCACCCACCGAATCCCAACCTCCGGTTAGCAGTTATAAAGAACCTGATCGTGGTAAATGTGACCCTGGGTATGTCTTAAAATGGGTTCTGTGGAACCCTGGCGTGTCTTTATCTGGTCATTGGTGGTGTGTTCCAACTTCTGCTCCTCCTGCTCCTACGCCTACTCCAACTCCTCCTCCGCCGCCTTCAACTACTGTTCCTATTGTAACTCCTGTACCAACTACAACTCCTCCTTCTGGTGGTGGTGGCACAGGTGGAGTAGGTCAACTTGCTGATTGTCCTGGTGGCTGGCAGACAAAAATGATAGGTGCGTCGTGGTACGCATATAATTCGTATCTTGCAAAATGGTACATGTGTGGTCCTAACCTTTATTCGGATATGGCGGCTGATTATGCTAATATCCAAGCTCCTCCGGTTGTCGTTGAACCTGAACCTGTTTATGTGCCTCCCTATTCGCCTACAACACCTATTGTGCCTCCGACACCAACCGCACCTATGATTTTGGAGCCTGAACCAGTTTATGTGCCTCCTCCTGAAGAAACAACTCCTCCACCGGACATTACGCTTGTTGAACAGACTGGGACGATAAAGAAAACTCCTTCAGATTCGTTCCTCACTCAAGATATATCAGCAACACAAGGTACTGGCACGTTTCCAAGAGTCACATTTGAAACTAAGCCAGAAGATAAACTCAAAATATTAGCTAGTGAAAGTTCTTTGGAAGTTCCTAGTGAGACCTCTGGTGAGAGAGAGGTTCATGCTGCTAGTTCTGCTTATGTCAGAGATTGTATGGGGAATATCACCGATGTAGTCAATCCTGATGGGATGATCGTTGATCCTGCTATTCTCAGTAAAGGTGGCAGGTATATGAAAGTCCGATGTATCCAGGATGAACGTGACTTCCTCTTAAAAGAACTCGATGACATGTTGCCGATAGGTGTTACAGCTGATGAAAAGGAAGAGATTGTTGATAGGTTTAAAGACATTCTTCCTGATTATAT
>JAJRCO010000119.1 GCA_028678905.1 Methanomicrobiales archaeon | reverse complement strand
TACGGATATATCGTTCACGATAACCCTTTCAAATCCGTCGGGCGCATCTTACCGAAAGTCAGATATATCGATCGCTTTTCAATCCCTACCGGTAATACCTCTCCCTGATATCGAGGAAGAAAAGAAGGGAAAACTTCGAGAACCAGCGTCAATAGTCAGGAATAAATCAAACGGGGGACAACCATAAGACAAGGATCGTGATGCCTTGTTCGCCCAGCACCTCATTGGAGTCATCCTCCCCCTTACTGATGAGACCGATACAAAACACTCTGCGATTCCAGACTTTGTCGACCGGGTGTACGTGATACGAAAGGGTGTTCGAAATCCTGTCCTTCCTGCATCCATCTCAATCGACGCGAGCATCATCCCCCTGGAGAGGGCGTTTTCTATCGCCCTGCGCCGGGCAGTATCTGACGGAATGGGCGTGATCTGCATCCTTGGGGGTACCAAAGGCCTTCCCTCGAGTGCATTCGAAGGCGTCCTCAATCTCGTGGTGTGGAACAAAGCCGGGTACATCCACCTGGATCCCGAGGATCCCTCCTCCACCGCCCAGACCTCCGATCTTCACCAGTTTACGGTCTTGGAGGGGGTCTCCGCCCCCCATTTCACCGCCGCAGAACTGAACCGGGGACTGACCGTGCTCAATGCCCGGGGGGCGGCCCAGCTCGCAGAGGGCCTGTTAGCGGAGAGTAAAAGGCTCCTGGTCGCTCTCCACGGGACGGAAGAGGCAGGTCTCGGTTCGGTCCTGTTCATCGCAAAGAAATATACCGACGACATCCTGATCGTGTTCGATGAGAACGCTGAAATGAGCGGGGCGACTGCCCCGGTCGCGGGGATGGCTTTTCTACCGGTCATAGGGGACTCCTTCATCGCCACCGCGATCTCTTACGCAAAAAAGCAGGGATACGATTTTCTGGTGGTTATCTCAGGGGGTGGAGCTCCGTTCCTATCCCGCATCCCTGCCCTCCTGGATCCGCTGTTACGGGGAGAGGCGGACGCGGTATACTGTCCCGGCCTCGATTCCCCCGCTCCCGTCGCCCTGAATATGAAAGTGATCGATGTTCCGGATGGCAATATCCGTACTTTCCAGGACCTGATCAAGGCGCTGCGTTCCCGCAGGGTTAGGGTCCAAAAGATCTCCTGAAATGAAATCTACCGGAGAAAATTGGATCGGGTAAAAATCTGGGAGCAATGAAGAGTTAGGTTTATCTATAGTTGTGCGATATGCTGAAAGCAACCTGTGTTGTACAATTCACCGCACGATACATTGGAGAAGACGCCCATGGAGCCTGATACGAAAGAATTTGCCGGGAGAATGGAGAAGGAGATCGAACGCCTTAGATCGCTTGCGGGAACCCTGAAGGGTGCCGACCGCCACTTCATCCAGACCATCGCCGAAGTCCTAGAACAGGAATGCCTACTCATGGCTAACGGCCACCTGTCACAATTCGAAAAAGAGCAGGAGCATTCCTCCGCGGTCCTCATCGAAATGCTCAACCGGATCGAACTCCGGGTGAACGATCTCGCCGCCTCGCTACAGAAAGAGCAGGCGTGGCCCCAGTCCCGGGAATCGGCAGATCGCATCGTACATCAGTTTTTCGTCGACTGCCAGGATGCGGAGCGGCTCATCAAGCACTACGAGAAGAGGGGATACATCACCCAGACCCAGATGGGCGAGCTCCAGAACCAGCTGCGCACTCTCGTCCATACCATGGTCGGCCTGTTCCGGAGTTCCGAGAATCTGAGGGAAGCAATCATCCAGACGTTTGAGACCCGGATCTTCTCCTGATATTATTTTCCGATACTCCTCACGGTTCCTCCACCATTCATCGCTCCATTTTCTCCCCCCCTCCAAAATTAAAGAACGACGCGATATACCACCTCCTGGATCGTCTACCTTTATCGATTCACCTTGAATACGAGAAGTGAAAAAAGACGAATCGGATTTTATCCAACCCCCTCAGCGATCGATGCGTTCGATACAGAGTTGTCTCCGTATAAACACGGAAAAGGCTCCATCCAGTTTCCGTTAGATAAATCGAAACCGTTGGATCTAGTCAGACGGATCGTCAGGTTCCAGGTGAGGGAGAATCTGGAAACCGGAAAACAAGAAAAAAAAATTTCGTTCAGGATAAATCCGCAAATGCTCCTCCTAATTCCCCTTGTCGAGAGCTTGGTTTTGTGGTGAAGGAAAGTGAGGAGTAATCTTCGGCATAATACCGCCTATGGTTATGATGTCGATCACTCTTCCGGAGATAGCCTTAACACACCTTTCACCACAACTAAGCCGGAGAATGAGACTATGGAGAAGATCACGATTGGTCCGATGCCCTACATGAGTGTGATGCCCACTGTACTCGTGGGGGCACATGTCGAGGGAAAGCCAAACTATATGACCGCAGCATGGGCAACAGTCGCCTGTATGGTGCCGCCGATGGTCTGCGTTGCGATTAACAAGGCACGATATACGGGGAGAGGAATTGACGAGAACGGTACTTTCAGTCTGAACGTACCTTCGGTAGAACAGGTGATTCCGACTGATCACTGCGGCCTCGTCACCGGCAAGCAGGAGGACAAATCTGAAGTATTCCGGTCGTTTTACGGAAAGCTGAAGACCGCTCCTCTGGCCGAGGAGTGCCCGGTCAATATCGAATGCAGACTGTTTCAGTCTATCGATTGCGGGAGCCACATCCTCCGGATCGGGGAAGTTGTGGAGATCCATGCCGACAGGTCGTGCCTGAAAGACGGGAAACCGGATATCTCGAAGATCAACCCGATCGTATACGCCCAGT